>JBBQDE010000513.1:0-1503 GCA_038319425.1 Gemmatimonadales bacterium | reverse complement strand
CCGGCGAGGGCGTTGTAGCTGTAGTACTCGTCGCAGTTCATGACGAGCAGGTCGCTCGACGACTCGCGGATGCCGACGCCGATGACGTACTTGCCGTACTCCTTGAGCTTGTTGACGAGGCTCGCGAAGTCGCTGTCGCCGGAGAGGAGGATGTAGGTGCCGATCTCGGGCCGCGTGAAGACGAGCTCGATGGCATCGACGGCGAGGCGGATGTCCGTCGCGTTCTTCTTCGAGGAGCCGTATGCCGGCGCGAAGATCATGTCGATCGAGGATTCGGCGAGCGGCACGATGTACTGCGGGTAGCGGCGCCAGTCAGCGTACGCGCGCTGGACGGCGACCTTGCCCTTGATGATCTCCGATCCGAGGAGGGTGCGAAGCTCCTTGCCCAGATCGGAGCGGATTCCCATCGTGACGTTGTCGAAGTCGATGAGGAGGGCGGCGTTGGGGGCGTGGAGCGGAACGTGGTGCGCGGCGGTGCCGTGCGGGGCGCTGAGCGCCTGGGGGCCGCGGTGGATGAGCGCTGTGCCGACGGCACGCGACGGACCATTCCGCGAAGAGCGTGAATTCATTCTGTCCCTTGCGTCACGTGACGCAGGCATGTGAGCGGGCGTGTCTGCCAAGCAGTGCAGCGCCCGTGCTCTCGCCGGCGGCGGTCCGCCCGACCGAAGGTGGTCAGCTAGCGCGGGCCCGCTGGCGAGACGGTTCGCGGTGCGTACGTCGACCGGCTCGCCCCACTGCGCGTCGCGCAGTTTTCGAGGGCGGCACCAATCACGCCGACACCGTCATTGACCGGTCACCCCTGGCGCCGCGGGCTTCACGCTCGCGCCTCCCTGAGTGGCCAAGGGCGTAATCTATGGTGGCCCAACGGTTTGCGATAGGGCCGCCTCACCGTTCCCCCATCGCCTTGTAGATCACCCGCTTCGGCCGCTGGCCGTCCCACTCTCCATAGAACACGCGCTGCCACGGACCGAGATCCAGGGCGCCGTCGGTGACGGGTACGATCACCTGATGGCCCAGCGTGAGCGAGCGCAGGTGTGCGGCGGCGTTGTCCTCCCCGGTGCCGCGATTGTGGCGATAGGCCGCCGGCTGCCATGGCGCGATCCGCGACTCGAGCCACTCCAGGATGTCGGCCCACAGGCCCGGCTCGTGGTCGTTCACGAACACCGACGCCGAGATGTGCATCGCCGAGACGATCACCATGCCCTCGCGGATGTCCGCAGCGGCGCGACACGCCTCGACGTCGTCCGTGATGTCGATGATCTCCTGACGCTTCGCGGTCTCGAACGTTCGATAGCTCGTGTGCGTGTGCATCGGCGGTGCGTGCGAGTCGTGAACAGGGTGGTCGCTCCATGGGACGATCTGTATGTTACCGCCAGACCCCTCGTTCGCGCGCCCGTTCGGAGCTCCCGTGAAGCAGGTCGGCTTTCGCGCCCGTCTCTTTCTGATCCTGCTCGGCTTCGCGCTCATTCCGACGATCGTGCTCGCGGTGGCGTGGGAGCTGAC
>JBBQDE010000512.1:0-1514 GCA_038319425.1 Gemmatimonadales bacterium | reverse complement strand
GCCGAGCGAGATGCCATTCGTGACGAGCAGGAGCGCCGAGAGCAGTCCAGCGGTGACGCCCCCGGCGAACACGGCGAAGCTCACCTGCACGTTGTTGGCGACGATGCTGCTCGCCATCACCGGGCGAAACAGCTGCGGATCATCGATATAGCCTTCGCCGCCGCGCGCGCGTCGTACGCCGTCGTCCGCGCGCTTGAGCATCGTCGTCGGCAGCAGCTCCGCCGCGAGTCCGGGCGTCCGCGCCACGGCCACGCCCGACACGAGCGCCGGCCCGAAGAGCAGGGTGGCGGCGAGCACGATCGGCGCCGCGGAGCGACGCACCTCGCGCGGCACGTCGGTGACGAGAAATCGGATCGCCGCGCGGAGCGGCATCCCGCGGTCGCGATACAGCAGGTTGTGCGCGCCGGCCACGAGGCGCCCGAGGTGAAAGAGCTCGTCGATCGCGTGTCCGCCGGCCGCGGTCCGCAGCCGGGCGAGATCGCCCGCGAGCGCCCGGTACTCGCTCACGAACTCGCGCACGCCCTCCTCGCCGAGCGCGCGGAGACCACCCTTCTGGGCGGTGGCAAGCAACGCGGCGAAACGGTTCCATCGCGGTGCGCTCGCGGCGATGAGCGATTGCCGCTCCCGACCAGCTCCAGTCTCCCCGCGCGACGACACGCCGCGCGCGCGCGCCGCTCCTTCGCGCTCGTGCAGCTCGAGCAGCCGCGGCGCGGCCGGACGCCCGTCGCCGGGCAGCGCCGACTCGAACCGCTCACCGAGATTCCCGGCGATGACGGCGCGCCGCAGCGGCTCCAGCGTGTCCCACCGCTGTACGAATCGGTCGAGGACGCGAAACTCTTCCTCGCTGAGCGCGGTCTGGAGGGCGGGCGCCCCGACAGGCTCAGGTCGTCGCGCCGCAGACGCCGGTGACGAAGGTGCCTGCTCGCGCCGCCCCTCGCGTACGACGAGCGTGCCGGCGACGACGTCGCCGATGCGCTGCCCGCGCCTGGTGGCGAAGATGCTCGCCAGCCCCACGAGGTAGAACAGCACCGGTTGCATGTCCACGATGCGCATGAGGTTCCGCACCGCCGACGTCCCGAACCCGACGGAGAATCCCCCCTCGCGCACCACGCGGAGGCGATGGATGCGCTTGCCCGGCGTCTGCCCGTCCATCAACCCCTCGAACAGCACGTAGTAGCCCCACAGCACGGCGAACTGGGCGAGGATCAGCACGGCGGCGGCCCAGCTGGCCGACACGCGGCTCGCCGAGGGAAGGCGCGGCTCGAGGACGACGACCGCCACGACGAGGGCAAAGACCGCGACGAGGCAGATCGCCAGGTCGGTGAGCGCCGCCAGCACGCGTGAGCCCACGCCGGCGATGGAATAGCTGAGCCGGACGAGCTCGGGCGTCTCGACGTCGACGGTCTGCTCGAGAGGACGCGTGGCGATGGCCATGCCGGAAGCTGCGCGGCGTGGCGCGACGGAACAAGCCGCGGAGTATCTTTGGCCTCCACCCTCACCCGTTCTCATGCGAG
>JBBQDE010000511.1:0-1515 GCA_038319425.1 Gemmatimonadales bacterium | reverse complement strand
GGATCGGACAGCCACGGTGAGCTCGAACGGCAGACAGGCCGTGGCGGTATCGGGTGCGCGCGCCACGATGCCGATCTGCGCGATGAGCAGCAGACCGATCACGCCGACGTCACCAGTCCTTGCCGCCCGGCGGCGGCTCCTGCCGGCTCTGCTTCTGCTTCTTGCTCTGCACGTCGCGCTCCTCGCGCTCGGCGCTGCCGAGCAGCTGCTCCGCCTGCCGCTGCGCCAGCGTCGGCTGCGGCTTTGGCTGTTGTTGCGACGGCGACGGCGATGAGTCGGACTGGCCTCCGCCGCCGCCGCCCCCGCCCTGCTTCTCCTTTCGCAGCGCGAGCTCGTAGTTCCACTTCGCGTCGAGATCGTTGGGACGCTGGATGAGCACGCGCTTGTATCCTGCCACGGCCAGCTTCAGGTCGGCAGATCCGGAGTCGCCCGGCAGGGCGATCCCGCGCAGCAGATGCGCGAGGCCGGCGTTGAACCGGGCGCGATACTGGATCTCGGGATCGGCCTTTTCCGCGGCGCGCTCGAGGATCTCGCCGGCGGATTCGGTCGAATCCATCGCGAGGAGCGCGGTGCCGTAGTTGTACTGCGAGCCCGGCGTCTTGTCGTCCTCCGCCGCGCGCTTGAACAGTGCCGCCGCTCGCTGGTAGTCCTGCGCCTTGTACGCCGCCACGCCGTCGAACGACTCACGGCGCGGCGCGCAGCCCGTGAGGAGCACGCCCGCCATCAACGCCGCTGCGACAGCCGTCTCGGCCGACGCGGCATGGCGACGACGACGCCCGTGTCGACCGCCCAGCACGGTGTCGAGCCAGAGCAGCAGCACGGCGGGCAGGAGGAACCACTGGTAGCGCGGCATCAGGTTATCCCCCGTCTGCGTCGAGCGCGCCTGGGTGCGCAGCTTCGACAGCGCGCTCTTGATGCGTGCCGCCTTGTCCGTCGCCTCCGCTGGGATGAAGGTGCCGTTGGCGGCGGTCGCCGCGGCCTGGAGGAGGGTCGGGCTGTACTTCGTCACCACGACCTGGCCGCTTTCGTCCTTCTTCTGCGTCGTCACCCCGTTTGCGCGCACCGGAATGGTGGCACCCTGCGCGGTGCCGAAGCCCACGGTCACGAGGCTGACGTTGTTTTCGGCGGCGCGCTTGGCGGCGGCGATCACGTCATCCTGCAGCTCGAAGCCCTCGCCGTCCGACATCACGACGAGCGCGCGATCCGCGCCGCTCTTCGTGAGCGCGAGGAGGCTGGTTCCCTGCGCGATGGTGAGCGCGATGGAGCTGCCCGCGAGCCCGACGATGCTCGGGTCGAGATTGTCGAGGAAGAGATCGAGCGCGCCGCCATCCACGGTGATCGGAGAAAGCACGTAGCTCTTGCCGGCGAAGGCCAGCAGCCCAACGCGATCGCCCGGGCTCATCGCGCGCAGGCGGCGGATCTCCTGCTTCACGCGCTCGAGACGGGATGGCTTCTCGTCGGTGGCCATCATCGAGAGCGAGGCGTCCACGGCGAACACCAGATCGACGCCGGTCG
>JBBQDE010000510.1:0-1545 GCA_038319425.1 Gemmatimonadales bacterium | reverse complement strand
TGACTGCTACTTGGGCGAGATGACCTGTCCGGAGTCTCGTCCATCGACGCTGGCGACGTACGCCTTCGCGACGACTGCGGCCGGCACGCCTCACCGCGCGGCCGATGAGCTCCGACGCGCCGATGAGGAGGATTCGCATGCCCACAAACTACGCACGTGTCATGAAAGTTCGAGCCAATGCGGGCGGTCGCCGTGAAGTGGATTCCCCCCGGCAGTCGGCGCAAGGAAGCGGCAGGGCGATCCCGCCCCGCCTGCTGGCCTTTCTCGCCGGGATCGCTATCGTTCATGCGTACGTTCTCTCCCAAGGAGGTCGCATCATGATCGTCGACACCTCGTGCTGCTGCGAGACCCCCGCCTGCTCGTGTTCGTGCGGCTGCACGGACGGCCCGTGCTGCGGGACGTGCAGCGGTTGCTCCTGCTGCGAATGACGAGTTGGCCTCCGGCACGGCGACTCCCGAACGGGAGTCGCTTTTTTTGTGCGCGCACGTACTTGCCGGTCCGCGTGATCGCGCGAATCATTCCCGAGACGTCCTCCGAGCCCGTTCCGCCGCGTTTCACGTGACTTCGCCCGCAACGAGAGATCCCGATCCGTCGCCCCCCGCCGCCGAGCCGGCCGATCTCGGCTTCGGCCGCGTGGTGGCGCAGGCCGTGCGCGGCCGATTCCTCAATCGCGACGGAAAACCCAACAGCGTCAAGTACGGGCTCGGCGCGCAGCGCACCGCCCGGCTGTATCTCGCCGCGCTGGACGCGAGCTGGGCCGCGTTCCTCGGCTGGATGATGGGCGTGCTGCTCCTCATCAACGGCAGCTTCGCGCTCGCGTACCTCGCGCTGGCCGACGGCGCCCTGCGCGGCACCGAGCAGATGGGGCTCGACGACCCGTTCCTCCGCGCGTTCAGCTTCAGCGTCGGGATCTTCACCACTACCGGCACGGGCGTGATGCACGCTTACGGCCCGACGGCGAACTGGCTCGCCAACTTCGAGTCGTTCGTCGGGCCGATCACCCTCGTCGTGGCATTCGGGCTGCTGATCGCGCGCCTGACGCGGCCGCGCATGCGCATCGGCTTCAGCGAGTCGGCCGTGATCGCGCCGTACGAGGGGGGACGTGGGCTCATGTTCCGCATCGTCAACCTCCAGCCTGGCGATCTGAGCGACGTGCACGCGCGCGTGAACCTGATCCGGTTCGAGGAAGTGGACGGCGTCCGCGAGCGCAACTTCCACGAGCTGGCGCTCGAGCGGAGCTCGGTGCAATTCTTCACGCTGCACTGGACCGTCGTGCACCCCATCACGGCCGACAGTCCGCTGGCCGGCGCGACGCCCGAGAACCTCGCGGCGTCGCAGGCGGAGTTCCTCGTCTTCGTGGACGCGCTGGAGGAAAGCTTCTCGACGCGGGTCTCCACGCGCAGTTCCTACATCTGGGACGAGGTCCGCTGGGACGTGAAGTTCGCCAGCATCTTCGCCAACGGGCCGGAGGGCATGATCGCGATCGACGTGGAGCGGTTGAGCCGCACCGAACGCCTCGAGGATGGCGCGACGCGCACGCCGGCC
>JBBQDE010000509.1:0-1552 GCA_038319425.1 Gemmatimonadales bacterium | reverse complement strand
CGCCGGAGGACGCCTGCTGGGGATGACGCTCGCCGCGGTCGCGTTCCTCGTCTTCGACGTCGGCTTCCTTCCGCCATACTCGAGATTACAGGTCAGCGATCCATTCGACTGGATCGTGCTCCTCGCCTTTCTCGTCACGGGCCTCGTGGCAGCCGAGCTGCTGGCGCGGCAGCAACGCGAAGCCGAGATCGCGCGGTCGCGCACGGCGGAGATCGACCGGTTGGCCACGCTCGGCGCCGAGACGCTCAACGCGCCGCGGCCGGAGGATGCGCTGCGCGCGATTGCCGACGTCATTCGCCAGTCGATGGGCACCGATCGATGCGAGATCTCGGCTGCCACATCGGCGTCGCGCGCCGTGATTGCCGCCGATGAGCCGACGTCGAGCCGGCTGCCGAATCGGGTGCGCCGGATTCCGCTCTCCGCTCGCGGCGTCGTGGTCGGCACGCTCACGCTGAGCGCCGACCGCCCCTTCCTGCTCAGCCGCGATCAGGAACGCGAGCTCGCCGCGCTCTCCTACTACGCTGCACTCGGCGTCGAGCGCGTGCGCCTTGCATCGGCGGAGGACGAAGCCGATGCCCTGCGCCACGCGGATCGCCTCAAGGATGCGCTGCTGGCCTCCGTGTCCCACGACCTGCGCACGCCGCTCACCACGATCAAGGGCATCGCCAACGAGATCGCTCGCGGCGGCGACGCCACCCAGGCCTTCGTGATCGAGGAGGAAGCGGACCGGCTCACCGCGATGGTGAACGACCTGCTCGACCTGTCGCAGCTGGCGGCGGGAGAGATAGCGGTGCATCGCGCCGTGAACACGGCCGACGACGTGATCGGCGCCGCGCTCCAGCGAGTGGAGCCCGCGTATCCGGACCGGGTGTTCGAGACGCGGATGGACGAGCCGTGGATCGGCCTCGTCGGCCGCTTCGACTTCGTGCACACGATGCGCATCCTCACGAATCTCCTGGACAACGCCGCGAAGTACGCGCCGCCGGGAACGCCGATCCTCGTGCGCGCGTGGCGTGACAGCGACACCCTGCGGCTCTCCGTCGAAGATGCGGGAGCGGGCATCGATGGAGACGACCGCGAACGGATCTTCGAGCCGTTCGCGCGCGGACGTGCGCGGCCGGCCGGCGTGAGCGGCACGGGGCTCGGCCTGTCGATCGCCCGGCGGCTCGCCGAGGTTCAGGGTGGCACCCTGACGTACGAGCCGAGCGAACATGCGGCGAGCCGGTTCGTGCTCGTGCTTCCGGCGGCGGCGGTCCCCGCGCTCGATGCACCGGGACGATCCTTGTAGAACTCTTGTGGCGGGCGCCACCATCCTTGTGCGTTCCTTGTCGGTGGCGGCGTAGGCTACGGGTGTATCCACCCTGCACCCATGGCCGCCACCTACCGTCGGATCAAGCACGCCGTCTTTGGGCGCCCGCTCGCGAGCGAGCGCCTCGAGCATGAGCGGCTGAACAAGAAGACCGCGCTCGCCGTTCTGTCGTCCGACGCCATCTCATCGGTGGCGTACGCCACCGATCAGATCCTGTTCGTGCTCGGCGGGGCGATCGGCATC
>JBBQDE010000508.1:0-1554 GCA_038319425.1 Gemmatimonadales bacterium | reverse complement strand
GAGTGCGTGCTCGGCCGCGCCAATCCCGCCGTCGGGCTGCTCAGCATCGGTGAGGAGCCTGAAAAGGGGAACGCGGTCACGAAGGAGACGCACCCGCTCCTGATGCGCTCGGGCCTCAACTTCATCGGCAACGTCGAGGGTCGCGACCTTCCCGCCGGCGGCACGGAGCACAAGGCGGTGGACGTCGTCGTCTGCGACGGGTTCGTCGGCAACGTGATCCTCAAGTTCTACGAGTGCGTCGCCCCGCTGATGATGGAGACGCTGCGCAAGGCCGGCGTCGATCCCGACCAGCTCGCGGCATCCCTCAAGCATCTCGACTATTCCGAGCATGGCGGCGCCCCGCTGCTCGGCGTGAAGGGCGTCAGCATCATCGCGCACGGCAAGTCCTCGCCGCGCGCGATCAAGAACGCGCTCAAGGTGGCCGCGCAGGCCGTGACGAGCGGGATGAACGAGCAGATCGGGCACCGGCTCGGCGTGGCCTCGGAGAACGCGGCGTGAAGCGCCCCGTCGCCTACATCGCCGGCACCGGTCGGGGAATTCCGGCCAGGGTGATGACCAACCACGATTTCGCGGCGATCGGCATCGAGACCGATCACGACTGGATCGTCGAGCGGACCGGCATCGTCGAGCGCCACATCGGCCGGCCGGACGAGACCACCACATCGATGGCCGCCACCGCGTCGCGCGCCGCCATGCAGCGCGCGGGGGTGCAGCCCGGCGAGATCGACGCCATCGTCCTCAGCACCGCCACACCGGACCGCCTGCTGCCCTCGACCGCCGTGGACCTGCAGGCGGAGCTCGGCGCGACCCGCGCCGCCGGCTTCGACATCTCGGCGGCGTGCAGCGGCTGGGTGTACGGGATGACCGTGGCCGAAGGGCTCATCGCATCGGGCGTCATCGAGACGGCGCTCGTCGTGGGCGCCGAGAAGATGAGCGCCATCGTCGACTGGAAGGACCGGTCCACCTGCATCCTTTTTGGTGACGGAGCCGGCGCGGCCGTGGTGAAGCGCGCGACGACCCACGACCGCGGGATCCTCAGCGCCTTCATGCGCAGCGACGGCACGCTCGCCGAGCTGCTCTGGCGGCCCAGCGGCGGTGCCAAGGTGCCGTTCAGCGAGGCCGTGCTCGCGGACCGGTCCACCTTCGTCCGCATGGCTGGCCGCGAGACGTTCAAGCACGCTGTGCGCTCCATGAGCGAGGCGTGCGACCGCGCGCTCGACGCCGCTCGCCTGACCGGACAGGACATCGATATCCTCATCCCGCACCAGGCGAACGTCCGCATCATCGAAGCGACGGCCAAGCACGCGCACATCCCCATGGACAAGGTGTACGTGAACGTGGACCGATACGGCAACACCTCCTCTGCCTCGATCCCGATCGCGCTCGACGAGGTGATCGAAAACGGCCGCGTGAAGGAAGGCACCACGGCGCTGCTCGTCGCCTTCGGCGCCGGCTTCACGTGGGGCTCGATGGTCGTTCGCTTCTAGCCATGCGGAACGTCGTGTTGCTGTTTCCGGGACAGGGCTCGCAGACGCCCGGCATGGGAAAGGATCT
>JBBQDE010000507.1:0-1556 GCA_038319425.1 Gemmatimonadales bacterium | reverse complement strand
CGATCGTGCTGCGACTCACCAGCTTCCTCGCACAGATCGTCGTCATCCTGCTCCTCGCGCGACTGCTCGGTCTGGCGCTCCGCCGGATAGGACAGCCCGCCGTCGTCGGCGAGATGCTCGTCGGCATCCTGCTTGGGCCGTCCGTGCTCGGCTGGGTCGCGCCGCAGGCCTATGCGGTCCTCTTCCCCGTCGGCACGGTGCGCTTCCTGGCGGCGGCCAGCCAACTCGGGCTGCTACTGTTCATGTTCCTCGCCGGACTCGAGCTGCGCCTGGACGATTTGCGCGGCCGTGGCTATACCGCGATTCTCACGAGCCACGCGAGCATGGCTACCCCGCTTTTCCTCGGCGGTGCGCTCGCGCTGTCGCTCTATCCGCGCCTGGGCGTGCCGGGCGCCGGATTCGCCGGGTTCGCGCTGTTTCTCGGGGCAGCGATGAGCGTCACGGCGCTGCCCGCACTGACACGCATCCTGACAGAGCGTGGTCTTCGCGATACCCAACTCGGCACCCTCGCACTCGCCTGCGCCGCGATGGACGATGTGAGCGCATGGTGCCTGCTCGCGGTCGTGATCACCGCCGCACGCGCCGGATCGACGGCGGCGCTCGCGCTCACCCTCGCGGGAACTGCGGCGTTCATCGCCATGATGGTCGTCGTCGTGCGGCCGCGCCTCGCGTCACTGGCGCGACGACACTGTGCGGATGGCTACGTCACCCAAGACGTCCTGGCCTGGGTCGTGATCATCGCGCTCGCTTCCGCGTGGGTCACCCAGTGGATCGGCATCCACGCGATCTTTGGCGCCTTTCTCGCCGGCGTCGTCATGCCGAAGTCGAGTGGGTTTGTGCGAGGCGTCGCGCAACCGTTGGAGAGCGTGCTGCTGGTCGTCCTGCTTCCGCTGCTCTTCGCCACCACCGGAATCCGTACAAGCCTCGCACTCGGCAGCGGCCCGGTCACGTGGGGCGTTCTCTTCCTCGTGCTGACGGTTGCCGTCGCGGGCAAGCTCGGCGCGTCGGCACTCGCGGCGCGCGTCGCCGGGCTCACGTGGCATACCTCACTCTCGCTCGGGGCCCTGATGAACACGCGCGGTCTGATGGGGCTGGTGATCGTCCAGGCCTCGACGCGGGCGTCGCCTCCCCACCGCTATATGCGCTGATGGTCGTGATGGCCATCGCCACGACGGCGATGACCACGCCGGCGTTGTCGCTCCTCGCACGCTGGCGGTCGGCGGCCATGCCCGGACCGCGGGGCGATGGGCTGCCGGCAACGCGATGACAGTCTGTTGGGCCAGGCCGACAGCAGTCCTCGGTCCGGCCGCCATCATGCAGGGCCGACGAAGGGCACACCGACCGAGGTCGATGTGCCCTTCTGCCTTCGAGATGCCGCTACCCGGGCATCCGGGAAACGGGCATCGGGCCGTTATTTACCGGCAGGCCGGCTCGCCGTCGCCCGCCGTGGTCACGACCGAGTTCGTCGTGTTCACGCCGATGCCGCAGGTGAAGTTCGTGATCTGCGAGTGCGTGACCGTCGCGGCCCAGTAGCCGGCGCCGATCGAGATGTTCGG
>JBBQDE010000506.1:0-1593 GCA_038319425.1 Gemmatimonadales bacterium | reverse complement strand
GGACTCCACGCGCTCGCGCAGATGCCGCAGCCGCTCCTTCGCGCGGGCGATCGCATCGTGCAGGCGCGCGATCTCGGCAGGCACGGTCTCGTCCGGGATGATCCGTTGGCGCACATCGGGCACCTCCCAGCGCAGGAGGTGCACGTGACCGACGACGATGCCCGGTGACGCCGGGATGCCACGGATCTGTCGCTCCACTACCGCTCCCCGAACTTGTTCACGATGAGGCTCGCCAGCGCGTCGACCGCGGCGTCGGCGTCGGCGCCGGCCGCCCGCAGCACCAACGACGACCCGCACTCCGCGGCGAGCATCATGACGCCCATGATGCTCTTGCCGTTCACGTCCATGCCGTCCTTCACCAGGGTGATCTCGCTCTGAAACCGGGCCGAGATCTTCACGATCTCCGCCGCCGGCCGCGCGTGCAGGCCGTTCTTGTTCACGATCTGGACAGTGCGTTCCACCATCAGCGGGCCACGGAGATGAGGGCGAAGAGGGCGATCAGCACGAGCGACAGCTTCCACCCTTCCACGCGGCCGTGGAGGCGGACCAGCAGCACGGCCGTGGCGGCGCCGCCGGCGAGCACCAGCGCGAGCAGCGTGCTGCCACCCGCCACCACGTGCGCCACCGTGAGTGGGATGGCGACGCCGGCGGCCGCGGCGGCGGCTCGCGCCACGTGCGCCGGTCCGCGGCGAAAGACCGGATTCCCCAGCGCCGGTGCCACCCCGAGTCCCCGCGTCCATCCAACGTGCAGCCCCCACACGCGAAGCGCGAGGTGCCCCGCGTTGTACAGCGCGAGGAAGGTGAGCACGACCGCCAGGGGCCGCGCACCGAGACCGAACACGATGAGCGCCACCAGCGACGAGAAGGGGAGCCAGCCCGCCCACACCAGCTGATCGCCGACGCTGCCGAGCGGCCCGCACAACGCCGTGCGGAATCGTTCGATGCGCTCGGGCGGCACACCCGACAGCTCGGCTCGCGCCAGCGCGCCCACCGCGACCGCGGCGAGGTAGGGATGCGCGTTGAAGTACGTGCTCTCGCGCGCCATCGCCGCCTTGAACGCCGGGCCGTGCACGCCCCCCGGCAGCGACCGCAGGACCGGCTCGACGCAGAAACCGATGCCGTTGCCGATCAACGTCTCGTAGTTCCACGATCCCTGGATGGCGAGCATCCGCGAGAAGACGGTGATCCAGGTCCACGGCGCCACGCGCGCCGCGGGGCCCGGCGCCGGAGCGGCACGCGATGCGGTGGCGGCGGTCATCGGGCGAACACGAGGAAGATGCCGATCGCGAGCCCGCCGGCGAAGTACCACCGCGCATGCTTCGCGGAGTGGAAGATCGTCCACGCCGCGCTCGCCGCCACCGCGCTCGCGACCGTGACGACGACGGCGCGCGAGACATGATCACCGAACGACCAGACGCCCACCGTGGCGTTGGCCACCGGGAAGAGGAGTCCGTACGCGATCGCCGTGAGCGCCGCGGCGCGCACGTAGTCCGCGGTGAGCCCGGCGAGCTGCAGCCCGATCACCGTGCCGCGCGAGCCCGCATCCAGCCCGGAGCGCTTGCGTCGCGCCATCCAGGCGTTCCACTGCCGGAG
>JBBQDE010000505.1:0-1601 GCA_038319425.1 Gemmatimonadales bacterium | reverse complement strand
GCTCCCGGCCACGGTCGCTGCGCTGGAGCAGCGCGCGGCTGCGGCGCGTGCGGAGTTGAGCGTCGTGGCGGCTCTCGCGCCCGCCGGCGACGCCGCGGCTGCCGTGCTCGCGACGCGCCGTGCCGAGGCGGTCGCGCACCTCGCGTCGAGCGTGGCGGCGCTCGAAGAGATCCGCCTGGATCTCCTCCGTCTCCACGCCGGCGCCAGCGACCTCGCGCCCCTCACGACGCTGATGGACGCGGCCCGCGCGATGGGCGACGACATCGTCCGGCTCGCCGACGCCCAGCGCGAACTGGGCGGACCGCCGCCGAGCGTCCGCCGCATGGCGACGCCGGTGTAGGCCGTCGTCAGGCGGCCGTCTCTCCCAGAAACCGCAGCGCTCCCCGCACCGCGCCGCGCGCCGCGTCCACGTCGGCCGCGTGAACCTGCGCGCCAGGCACCGCACTGCGGAGCCGCTGCTCGAGCCGCTTGCGCAGCGTGGTGCCCCGCGTGAGCATGCCGCCGCTGAACGCCACCGGCGTCGCCGCGCGCTCGTCGCCGAAGAGCTCGCGCGCCAGTGCGCGCACGTGAAGCACCAGCTCCTCCACCGCCAGGCTGATGAGCGCGTTCGCGCGGAGGTCGCCCGCGTCGGCGACGCTCGTGACAACGGGCGCGAGGGTCGCGAGCTGCGCCGGCGTCGCCTGCGCCGCCCACGCGATCAGCTCACGCGGCTCGTTCACCTGTGCCGCGGTGAGCACGGCGCCCATCAGGGCGGTCTCCGGCTCCCGGCCGTCGGCCGATGCGGTCACGACGCTGAGGGCGCGGCGGCCGAGCCACGCTCCGCTCCCTTCGTCGCCGCACATCGGGCCCCAGCCGCCGCAGCGCGCGATCGCGCCTGAGGGTCCACGGCCGAACGCCACGGAGCCGGTGCCGCTGATGAGCAGGATCCCCGGCCCGTCGCCGAACGCATCGTCGAGTGCGATGGAAAAATCGGGATGCACCACCGTCTCCTCCGCCAGCTCGCGACCGACGAGCGCCTGCCAAAGCGCCTGACGCTCCTGCTCGCGGGCCACGCCCGCCACGCCGACGCAGAGCACTTTCGGGACGACATGGGTCATTTCGCACGACGCCAGCGCGTCACGCACCGTGGCGGCGATCACCTCCGCCGACGCTTCCGCCAGCCCGGGCTTCACGCTGCTCGCTGGCCCGACGACCTCACCGAGGTGCGTCCCCTGTTCGTCGGCGACGACAACGCGCGTCTTGGATCCGCCACCATCCACCCCGATGACGATGAAGGTCATGCGGCGCGAGCGACGGTGTTCACCCGCATCGACGTGGCGGGATCGTGTGGCGGCATGGGATGCGTCAGGGAAGAAAGGATGCCCACCAGCAGCGTGATCGAGGTGCCGATGAGGACGTACCACGGCCAGGCGATCCGGCCGAACGGAGCCAGCGTGCCCGCCATGGAAGGATAGGCGGAAGAGATGGGGCCGGCGAAGACGATGAACGCCATCGTCGCGATCGCCACCGACATGCCGAGGATCGCGTCGCGCTGCATGGCGCGCCGCCAGAAGATGCCGAGGAAGAACCCGCCGAGCAGGCCGCCATAGGTGAACGACGCG
>JBBQDE010000504.1:0-1629 GCA_038319425.1 Gemmatimonadales bacterium | reverse complement strand
CTCGGCCGGCAACTACTCGGAGCGCATCCACCACGACAGCCACAAGTCGGTGGGCGTGCCCGGCACGGTGGCCGGCTTCGAGCTCGCGCACCGCAAGTACGGCAGCGCGAAGTGGACGCGCCTCGTCGATCCGGCGGTGCGCCTGGCGAGCGACGGGTTCGCGGCGCCGAGCGGCCTCGCGCAGTCGCTGGCGCACGCGCTCACCGGCTCGTTCAAGGATTATCCGGCGAGCATCGCCGCGTACTCGAAGAGCGGGCAGCCCTATGTCGTGAGCGAGTCGATCCGGCAGCCCGACCTCGCAAAGTCGCTCACGCGCATCCGGGATCAGGGGCGCGACGGCTTCTACAAGGGCGAGACAGCGCGGCTCGTCGCCGCCGACATGAAGCAGAGCGGCGGCATCATCACCCCAGAGGACCTGGCGAAGTACGAGGCGAAGGAGCGCGCGCCGATCCGGGGCAACTATCGCGGCTACGACATCATCTCGATGCCGCCGCCGAGCTCCGGCGGAATTGCGCTCGTGGAGATGCTCAACATCCTCGAAGGCTATCCGCTCGAGGCGGCCGGCCACGATTCGCCGCGCTACGTGCACCTCGTCACGGAGACGATGCGCCGTGCCTTCCTCGACCGCGCGAAGTATCTCGGCGACGCGGATTTCGCGAAGGTGCCGGTGGCGATGCTGGTCGACAAGCAGTACGCGGCCGACATCCGGCACACGATCGTTCCCGGCCGCGCGACGCCGTCGCAACCGGCGGAGATCGCGCAGCGATACGAGAGCAACCAGACCACGCACTACTCGGTGGTGGACGCGAACGGGATGGCGGTGTCGGTGACCTACACGCTGGAGAACGGCTACGGTCTCGGCGCCGTCGTGCCAGGCGCCGGCTTCCTGCTCAACAACCAGATGGGCGACTTCAACGGAAAGCCGGGGCTGACCGACACCACGGGCCTCATCGGCACGGACGCGAACCTCGCGCGACCCGGCAAGCGGATGCTGTCGAGCATGACGCCCACGATCATCGCGCGGCAGGGCAAGCTCGTCGCCGTCGTCGGCAGCCCGGGCGGACGGACGATCATCAACACCGTGCTGCAGGTGATCCTCAACCAGGTGGACTTCAAGATGGGAATTCGCGCCGCGGTGGACGCGAAGCGCTTCCATCACCAGTGGTTGCCCGACCGCCTGTTCGTCGAGAAGGACGGCCTGCCGCCGGCGACGGTGGACTCGCTCGCGCTGATGGGGCATCCGATCACGTGGATCGGCGTGCAGGGAACGGCACACTCGATCCGCATCGACGCTGCCACCGGCGCAAGGCAAGGTGCGGCCGACACGCGCGACAAGGATGCAGGAGCGGCGGGGTACTAGCGTTCGGGGGCAGCAACACGGAGTCCAAGCGCAGCGTTGCCCGTTTGGCGTTGTTCGTTCGGTGTTCGAACGTTGAACCGGTAACGCCGAACGAGCAACGCTCGACTTGGTTTTCCCCAGCCTCACGACGGAGTCAGTACGTGAGCGAGACGATCGAGTGATTTCCGCGCAGACGAGCGCCCGCCATCAGCGCCGCCGCGGCGGAGAACTGCACATCGACACGCGACGGCCGCTCGCGTGAGCCGGTGCGCCGCTCGCCTGCATCGCCG
>JBBQDE010000503.1:0-1646 GCA_038319425.1 Gemmatimonadales bacterium | reverse complement strand
CATGCGTGGCGTGTGCCTGGCTCGTCCCGCTGTCGTTTTCCAGCGTTCCCGGGCGAGTAATGGCGCAGCGCGATCAGCGCACTAAGCTCAAGACCGACGTCGCGGCACAGGCCAGCGACGGACTCCTGACGAATGCGCTGGTACTCGTCCGCGAGCCGTGGCGCGGGCGGCTGCTCGCGCGGCTGCGCGGCATCGGTGTGCCACAGTTCGACGCCGAGCGCGTCGTGAACGCCACCGACGCGTGTGCGCTCCAGACGGCGCTCGACGACGAGGATGCCGCTCCCACGATGGGCATCGCTGCGCGCCGCGAGCGCGTGCTCTCGCGGGCGCGCAGCGCGGGCGCGGCCGCGGCGCAGCCGGGCACGAACGCAGAAGCGCGCATCGCGCGATCGGCCGGGGGACCGGACACGCCAGCCTGTCGAGCCGCAGAAGCCGCCGACACCATGGGCACGATGCCATACGCGATGTTCCTGCGCGAGCAGACGGTCGGCCGCGACGGACGGCTCGCGGGTGACGTGGTGTGGGCGCGCGATCTCGGCGCGCGTGATTCGCTGCTGCGCAGCGAGTTCGGCGGCCGTCGCTGGTTCCTCTACAAGCCGGGCCGATCGCTCGACGACCCCGCGGAGTTCGTCCCGCTCGCACGCATGAACTGACGAGCGGTTACGCGCGACGCCCGCCCGCGTCACACCGCCTTGCCGACGCCGCGGATGATCCCTTCGACTCTCCGATCCTCGTCGAAGTAGCGCCGCGCGATGCTCTGCATCTCGGCCGCGGTGACCGCGCGCACTCGCGCGTCGAACTCGTCGAGCTCGCCCAGCCGCCCGAACAGCCAGGCATCCACCATGTCGCCGAGCATGGCGCCCCCGCTCTGCTGGCGGATGGCGTGCACTCCCACGGCGTAGGTCTGCGCCTGTTCCAGCTCCCTGGGCGTGACCGGCTCGTCGCGCAGCTTTGCGAACTCCGCGAGCAGCCCGCGCCGTGCGACCGCTTCCTTCTCCGGTCCGGTCGCGATGTAGGCGACGAAGGCGCCGGCGCGCGAACGCTCGCTGGCGAACGCGTGCACGGTGTATCCGAGCGACTGCTTGTCGCGCAGCTCATCGAAGAAGCGTCCGCCCAGGCCACTCGCGACGCCGGCGATCATCGCCGCGGCGAATCGGGTGTCGTCGGTGCGCGACGGTCCAGGGAACATGAGAGCCAGCGCCGTCTGCGCTTTGTCGCGCTGCTCCACGCGCTGGACGACGCTGGCCGGCCAGATCGGCGCCTGCATCGGGAGGGGGCGGCCGCCGCGCAGCGTGTCGAACGCGCCGGCCGCGAGACCGGCCAGCTCCGACGGCTCCGCGTCACCCACCACGGCGATCACCGCACGGGCGTTCAGCACGTGCGTGCGATGCCACGCTCGCACCTGCTCCACCGTGATCACCGGGAGCGTGGTCTCGTCGCCCGAGGCGGGAACGCCGTAGGGGTGGCCGGCGAACGCCGCGCCCGTGGCGAGCCGCACCGGATAGCGGTACATGTCGTCGCGCAGCGCGGTGAGATCGGCCAGCGCGAGCGCCCGCTCGGTCTCGAGCGCGTCCACCGGAACGGTCGCGTGCTGCGCAACGTCCGAAAGCAGCTCGATCGCCGACGCAGCATGCCGCGCCGGCACG
>JBBQDE010000502.1:0-1661 GCA_038319425.1 Gemmatimonadales bacterium | reverse complement strand
GTCGGCGGCGAGCGCAGCCGGCCAGCGACGACAACCGCCTACACCGACGTCGGTGGTGTCCACGGCCGCGGGAGCGCTCCAGCTTCGTCCGCCGTCGGCGGAGCGCGCGAAGAGCA
This sequence comes from Gemmatimonadales bacterium, assembly GCA_038319425.1. GTDB lineage: Bacteria > Gemmatimonadota > Gemmatimonadetes > Gemmatimonadales > Gemmatimonadaceae > AG11. The sequence continues at coordinate 1,545 of JBBQDE010000502.1, read as the reverse complement.
GGCGCACCCCGCTGTCGGGGCGCGGCGCCCACCAGACACCGACCAGCGTGCCGCGAGCCGGCGCGACGCGCAGCGAGCCCGCGCACGCGGGCGCGGGCGGCGTGAGCCCCGCCGCAAGCGCAACGAGCGTGTCGCTGCGCAGGGCACCGTCCGCGCCGAGCGCCGCGGACGGACCGGTTGGCCGCGCGACCGACCGCGGTGGCGTCCAGTCGATGGGTGGGGCGGTGCACGCGGCAGCCGCGAGCGAGAGCAGGGCGACCGACCGCGCAATTGGACGCCGGCGGCGCGGGCGGGATTGCATGCCGGAGAATAGCCGCCGTGCGGAGGCCGGAGAAGCGACCGCGTGGCCCGTCGCGGCCTGGATTATCTTGTAGAATCCGGCTCGCGACCGGCTCGCGTCAGTCCACCCGCACCTGCCCTTCTCATGGCTGCCTCCGTCGTCTCCACCGAGCATGTCGCCTCGCAACGCGCCGCGGCCGAGTCGCGCCAGGCGCTCGAGGCACTCTCACCGCCCGACGCTCCGCTGGCCGGCTTCTCCGGCACGCGCCGCGTTCCGCCGCCGGTGAACGAGCCGGTGAAGAGCTACGCGCCCGGCTCACCGGAGAAGCTCGCGCTCAAGGCGCGGCTGGCGAGCATGGCCAGGGAGCGGGTCGACATCCCCCTCATCATCGCGGGGAAGGAGATCCGTACGGGCGACCTGGCGCAGAGCGTGATGCCGCACGATCACGCGCACGTGCTCGCGGACTGGCACAAGGCCAGCCCGGCGCACGTGCAGCAGGCGATCGAAGCGTCGAAGCGCGCCGGCGCCGACTGGGCGAACTGGGCATGGGAGGACCGCGCCGCGGTGTTCCTTCGCGCGGCCGAGCTGCTGACGACGACGTGGCGGCAGACGATCAACGCCGCGACGATGCTCAACCAGTCGAAGACGGCGTACCAGGCCGAGATCGATTCGGCGTGCGAGCTGATCGACTTCTGGCGCTTCAACCCGCACTACGCGCAGGAGCTGTACGACGAGCAGCCCATCAGCAACAACACGATGTGGAACCAGCTCGACTACCGGCCGCTCGAGGGGTTCGTGTACGCGGTGACGCCGTTCAACTTCACGTCGATCGCCGGCAACCTCCCCACGGCACCGGCGCTGATGGGCAATACGGTACTGTGGAAGCCCGCGGCGTCGGCGATGCTGTCGGCGTACTACCTGATGAAGCTGCTCGAGGAGGCGGGGCTGCCGCCGGGCGTGATCAACCTCGTGCCGGGGGACGCGGCGCAGATCTCCGACATCGCGCTGTCGCACCGGGACCTGGCCGGCGTGCACTTCACGGGCAGCACGGCGGTGTTCAACAGCATGTGGAAGACGATCGGCGCAAACATGGGACGCTATGCCAACTACCCGCGGATCGTTGGCGAGACGGGGGGCAAGGACTTCATCGTCGCGCATCCGTCGGCCGATCCGCAGGCGCTCGCGGTGGCGATCGCGCGCGGCGGGTTCGAGTACCAGGGGCAGAAGTGCTCCGCCGCCAGCCGGATCTACGTGCCGCGCTCGCT
>JBBQDE010000501.1:0-1668 GCA_038319425.1 Gemmatimonadales bacterium | reverse complement strand
GCGCGCGTCTTACCGCCGATGGCCTGCGTGATCCACTTCTCGCACCGCCGGCCAGCCGCCGCTGTCGCGCGCGGCCTCGTTCCGAGGCGTCCGTGCGGGTTCCTTTCGGAACGACATGTTGGTCGGATGAGTGAGTGCGTTGAAAGGGAGGGAGCGGGCGTTCCTGAAGCCGGCGTCTCGCGCCGCGCCGTTTGCGGCGTCGAGTCCCGCCGGCGCAAGGAATGCCCGCTCCCGACCGAGCGCGCATCCGCCCTACCGCGCCCTACCGCAGCGCCTCTGCGATCGCGCCCTCGGCGAGACGCGTCATGATCCGATAGCCGGCCTCGGTCGGATGCACCCCATCCGCCGCGAGCTCGGGCGGCAATCCGTCCCGCGCGTCCTTCATCGCCGAGTGGTAGTCGAGATACACGGCGCCAACCGAGTGCGCGTACTGTTTCATCCACGCATTCAGCGCGATGATCTTCGGCGCCGGCGTGAGCCCCGGCTTCCACGGATAATCGTACACCGGCAGCACGGAGCTCAGCACGACGCGAATGCCGTTCGCCTTCGCGATCTCCGCCATGCTCGCGAGATTGTCCTCGATCATCTCGATCGTGCTCGGCCCGGTGTTCCCCGCGATGTCGTTTGTTCCGGCGAGAATCACGACGAGGGTCGGCTTGAGCGCGACAACGTCCTGCCGGAACCGCACGAGCATCTGCGGCGTGGTCTGGCCGCTGATCCCTCGGCCCACATACGGCTTGCCCGGAAACAGCACGGGGAAGCGCGGCGCCCAGCCCTCGGTGATGGAGTTGCCGTAGAAGACGACGCGCTGCTCGCCGGCGGCGGGCGGGCCGAGCTTCGCGTTCTCGTCGCGGTAGCGCGCGAGGTTCGGCCAGTCGGTGGCGGCCGGGGATTGTGCGTCGACTGCCAGGGCGCCGACGGCGGAGAGCGCGCCGGCCATCAGCGCGGCCCGTCCGCGGACGGCCATCGCATTCGCAATGGTGCGGATTGGTATGTCCATCTTGCGAAGCTTAGAGTGAGAAAGTGAGAAAGTGAGGAAATGAGAAAGTGTGAAGGGGGCAGGAGGCCTGGTCAGGACAGCAGGCGGAAGTTGCGCCGAGGGGTCCAGTAGGTGTGCTCCACCGGGAAACCGATGAGCGCGAACGCCACCTTGATGTAGTCGCCGGACTCCTCCACCACCTGCGCGCCGGTGAAGTTGCCCGACAGCAGGAAGCGGCAGCCGATCGACGCGTCGTCCCACTTGAGGGCGCGCTCGCGGACGTAGTGGTCGATCTGCTGGCGCGTCGGACAGGCGGCGGCCATCGAGCGGCCATTCACCTTCGCCAAGGCGACGGACTTGCCGGTCCACGCGCTGGCGACCGGTGTCGTCGGCGCGCCCTGGGCGGATGCGCGCAGAGGAAAAAGCGCGAACGGGACGATCAGGATCATCGCGATCGGGATCCGCATGAGAGCTCGCTTTGGAAGAGGTCGATGGGCGGCGACTACTCCTCCAGTACGAGCCGCACGTGGGCAGGGTCACACCACGAGAGGTCGTGCGCCGATCACGCCGGCCCGTCCGCTCCATCCGGCGACGTCTCGTCCACCACGCGACGGGCCGGCGCCGGCGGCACGTGCTCGGCGCGCATCGCCCACTGCTCGAGGGTGAGGTCGTCGCACTCCTCCCACCCG
>JBBQDE010000500.1:0-1683 GCA_038319425.1 Gemmatimonadales bacterium | reverse complement strand
GAATCGCCTTGTCGTACGTGGCGGCATGGGCGATCGGCATCGGCTTCGGCTACGGGCTGAAGGGGACGCACGCGTGGGACGCGGGCGCGAGCTGGGAGCGCGACATGCTGCGGTATTTCCACGCGCAATCGCTCCCGCACTGGCTCGATCAGGCAATGCTGGCGTCTCCGCTCCTGGGCACCAACCTGACCATTCTTCCGCTGATGATCGTCTTGGGCCTGTGGCTCTGGCGGGTGAAGCACGCGCCGCTGGTCGCGGTGCAACTGCTCGTCGTGTCCGTGGGGTCGCTGTCGCTGAACCCGACGATGAAGTACCTGCTGAATCGCGACCGGCCGGCGCTTTTCCCCCTGCGCGGGATGTACAACTGGGCGTCCTACCCCAGTGGCCACGTCATCCTCACGACGGCGCTGTACTTCACCGGCGCCATGCTGCTTCATCGGGCACGCGGCTGGCGCTGGCCGTTCGTGGTGGCGGCGGCCGTCGTCGTCTTCACCTGCTACTCGCGGCTGTACCTCTCCGTGCACTGGCCCACTGACCTCGTGGGCGGACTGCTCATCGGCGTCGTGTGGCTGATCGGCACATGGAAGGCCTTCACAAGCTTAGATGCGCGGCGGCGCGCGCGGCGCGCCGTGGTCGCTCCGTAGCGGCTCAGGCTCCGACCGGACCGGCAACCGGCGCGTCGGCCCGAGCCCTCGCTCCCTTGCCTCGCCGCGCAAACCAGGTCTGCGCCTCGTCGAGGTAGGTGTAGAAGACCGGCGTCACGTACAGCGTCACGATCTGCGAGAAGGCCAGCCCGCCCACGACCGCCACGCCGAGTGGCCGCCGCGCCGCGGCACCGGCGCCCCACCCGATGGCGATGGGCAACGCACCCATCAGCGCGGCCATCGTGGTCATCATGATCGGCCGGAAGCGAACGCTCGCCGCTTCCACGATCGCCTCGGCGGGGAGCATCTTCCGGTCGCGCTGCACCTCGAGTGCGAAGTCGATCATCATGATGGCGTTCTTCTCCACGATGCCGATGAGCATGATCATGCCGACGAAGCCATAGACGTCGAGATCGAGCCCGAACAGCATCAGCGTGACGAGCGCGCCGAACGCGGCGAACGGAAGCCCCGAGAGAATCGTGATCGGGTGGACGAAGCTCTCGTAGAGCACGCCGAGGATGACGTAGATGACGAACACGGCGAGGATGAGCAGGACGACGAGCCCCTGCTGCGTGCTGAGGAACGCCTGCGCCGTGCCGGCGAAGCTGCCGACGACCGACGGCGGCAGCACCTCCTTCGCCGCGTGCTCCACCTCGCCCAGTGCCGCGCCCAGCGAGACACCGGGCGCGAGATCGAACGAGACCGTGACGGCCGGCAACTGTCCCGAATGGTTCACTGTGACGGGGCCGACGCCGAGCCGGAAATCGGCGACGGTGCTGAGCGGCACCACCTTGCCCTGCGTGGAGCGCACCCAGAGCATGCCGAGCGACCGGACGTCCTGCTGGTACTGGGGCAGCAGCTCCATCACCACCCAGTAGTTGTTCGACGACGTGTAGATGGTGGAGACCTGCTTCTGCCCGAACGCGTTGTACAGCGTGTTCTCGATCTCGGATGCGGAGACACCCAGCTGGCCGGCGCGCTCGCGGTTGATGTCGACGGTGACCTGCGGGTTCTCGATCAGCAGGTCGCTCGTGACGTT
>JBBQDE010000499.1:0-1684 GCA_038319425.1 Gemmatimonadales bacterium | reverse complement strand
CGCAGCCCCAGCTCGTCGATGTCGCGCATCGTGAAGCAGGTGATGCCCCAGGCGCGGATCGCCTCCTTCTCGGGCCGGTCGAGCTCACGGATGCCGACGAGCGCGAGCCGTTTCACCGACAGCGCGGGCGTCGCGCCGGCGATCGACGCGAATCGTGGGTCGCCGTGGCCGAGCAGGTGCGCGAGCGGCATGCCGTGCACGTTGCCGGTGAGGCTGGTAGCCGGCACGTGCAGGTCACCGTGGGTGTCGAGGTAGATGCAGCCCACCGTTTCGCCCTTCGCGGCGAAGTGGCGTGACGCGCCGGCGAGCGATCCCGCGACCAGCGAATGATCGCCGCCGAGGACGAGCGGCACTTCGCCGTGCGTGATGGCATCGGCCGTCTCCTGGGCCAGCTCCTCGCAGACTTGCGTGATGAGCGGCAGGAAGCCGCGCCCCGCGAGCTCGGCGGCGATCGTCGCGCGCTGCGGCACCGTGACGTCGCCGATGTCGGTGACGGCGTGGCCGAGGATGCGAAGCGACTCGGCCATCTGCGCGATGCGGAGGGCGGCGGGGCCCATCTCGACGCCGCGGCGCGAGGCGCCGAAGTCGAGCGGCACACCGATCATTCGTATGGTGGTCACGGGCGGAGGCTAATGAGGCGAGCGCAGGTCGGGAAGGGCAGTCGACTCGAGACGGGACGGCTGGTCGACTGCGAACAGAGAACTTCTTGCCATACCGCCCAACCGCCGTACCGCGGCACCAGTGATCTTCCCGGCCATCGAACGTCAATACGGTGACCCCTCACCCGGCCTGCCATGCTCAAGTCCCTCCGAGTCCCCGAACGGCTGTTCCACATCGCGATGTGGCTGGTCTCGTTCTTCTTCGCCACCTTCCTCATCGGCCTCGGCGGAAAGATCGTCGGTGACCTGCCGGGAGTGGATCAGCAGATCCAGCTCGAGCAGTTCCTCGATCCGGCGCAGGTGGCGCGGAACCGGTTCGTGCAGGATTCGCTCGCCCGCCTCGAGCGCGGGCAGTCGGCGGCGAGAGACCGGGCGCAGATCCGCCTCACCACCGCGGCGAACGCGTATCGCAACGCCCGGCAGAGCTTCCAGAACTGGATCGCGACCCGCACGGCAACGACGGATCCGAGCCAGGATCCCGAGGTGTTGCAGCGCAATCACGAGCTCGACGCGCTCAAGTCGTCGGAGCAGACCGCGCAGGCCGAGGTGGACCGGCTCAATGCCGAGCTCCTGATGGTCTCCCAGGCGCAGGCGCAGCAGCGGCGGCACTACGTCGAGCTGGAGGATCAGGCGCGCGGGCGCTTCGACCGGGCGCGCTTCCAGCAGGAGCTACGTGTGTTCGGGATCCGGCTGGCGCTCACGCTGCCGCTGCTGCTCATCGCCGCGTGGCTGGTGACGAAGAAGCGGAAGAGCCAGTACTGGCCGCTCGCGCGCGGCTTCGTGCTGTTCGCCCTGTTCGTGTTCTTCGTCGAGCTGGTGCCGTACCTGCCGAGCTACGGCGGCTACGTGCGCTATGGCGTGGGCGTCGTCGCGAGCGCGCTGGTGGGCGTGTACGTCATTCGCGCCATGCAGCGCTACGTGGCGCGGCGCGCCGAGGTGGAGCGGCAGACGGAGAGCGAGCGGCGTCGCGCGCTGCCGTATGAAGAGGCGATCAAGCGCATCTCGATGGGCGTGTGTCCCGGCTG
>JBBQDE010000498.1:0-1692 GCA_038319425.1 Gemmatimonadales bacterium | reverse complement strand
TGACGCGGTCCCACGAGAAGTGCTCCGTCGCGTAGGCGAGTGCCTTCCGGCGGTGACAGGCGACGGCATCCGGGGACGCCAGGAGCTCCTGCAGGCGCGCGCTCAGTGATTCCACGGGCCGGTGGATGTCGAAGTGCAGGCCGGCATCGCCCACCGTCTCCAGGTTCTCTGCGATGTTGCTGACGAGGACGCAGTTTCCGTAGCCCATCGCTTCGACCAACGCCACGGCGGTGCCTTCGATCTCAGACGGCTGCACGTAGAGGTAGGCGTGCGCGAAGAGCTCCCGCACGCCCTCGCCGTATACGGGGCCGAGAAGACGCACGCGGTCGTGACCGGCTGCCCGCAGGTGAAGTGACTTCCAATATTCGGGATCCGCCGATCCGTCGCCGACCACCACGAGCTGTTTTTCCGTCTCGACAGCGTTGAAGGCCTCGATCAGGTGGTGCACCCCCTTCTCGGGGGTGATGCGCCCGACAAACAACACGTAGCCGCGATCATCGAGGCCGTGCTGGTCCACGGCCGCGCGCGTCGTGATCGGGCGGGTGTCGACGCCGTGGGCGATGTAGTGCGGCGTGCGGTTGTATTTCTCCCGATAGTAATGCGCCACTTCGTGCGAGTCCGTAATGCAGGCGCTGGAGCCTCGAATGGCGAGCAGCGATGAGCGCTCGAGCAGCATCCGCGCCGCACGGCCCCACTTCCGGCGGCGCCAGTCCATGCCGTCGACGGAGATCACGGTGCCGCGGCCGGCAAGGCGGAGCAGCGGCAGCCATGGCGCGTTCCCGACGCCGAAGACGTGTACCACGTCTGAGCGATGGATGAGCGCGTGCATCGAAGCGATAGCGGTGTGGCTGGGCGTGTCCAGATGCTTCCGCCGAAGCGATGGAAGCTCGATCCGCCGCATGCCCCGGTGCACACCGTCCGACATGGTCGCATTGTGTCCGCGGCAGTACACCGTGACGCGATGCCCGCGTTCGACGATGCGGGCGCCGACTTCTTCCGCCACCGCCTCGAGGCCACCGTAGTTCGCGGGCACGCCGCGCATGCCGAGCATCGCGATGCGGAGCGGGCGGCGGTCCGCGCCTGCCTCGGGCGTCTGACGCATCGGCTAGAAGACCCGGGAGTAAGGTTTCAGGGACTCGTGCACTTCCGACAGAAGCTGCATCCAGCGCAGGTTGTAGTAGCGCGGGTGCAGCATCTCCTGGCCGTCGATCTCGCTGACGTTGGCGAGGATGCCGCTGATGGAGTCCGACGGCGTGCGCGTGGGCGTCCAGCCGGTTGCGGCAGTGAGACGCGCGTTCGAGCAGCGGTAGTCGCGCTTGCGGCCGGTCGCCGGGATCGATGTGATCTCAATCGAACCGACGATCGGCTCGACGGCGGCCGCGGCGACGCGCGCGAGGTCGCGAATCTGGTAGTTCTCCTGTGCGACGTTGAACACCCGGCCCGCGACCTTATCGGCCGGCGCTTCGATGCAAACGACGTGCGCCGTCGCCACATCCTTCACATCCACGAGCGGCCGCCACATGAGGCCGCCGTCGTGCAGGAAGAGTTGTTTCTTCAGAAGGGCATCCTTGAGGAAGGTATTGACCACGAGGTCGTAGCGCATACGCCGGCTGTAGCCGCCGACCGTCCCCTGTCGCAGCAGCACCTCCTCCAGGCCGCGCTCCTGCGCGTCCAGGAGCCGGCGCTCCGCCT
>JBBQDE010000497.1:0-1714 GCA_038319425.1 Gemmatimonadales bacterium | reverse complement strand
ATCGGTGCCGTCCAGGATGGCGTTCGCCACGTCGCTGGCTTCGGCGCGCGTCGGACGCGGATGCGTGATCATCGACTCGAGCATCTGCGTCGCCGTGATCACCGGGCGCCCGAGCTTGTTGCAGAGGGTGATGATGCGCTTCTGCGCGATCGGCACCTCCTCGAACGGCAGCTCGACCCCGAGGTCGCCGCGGGCGACCATCACCGCGTCGGACGCGCGGACGATGCTCTCGATATTCTCGAGGGCCGAATCCTTCTCGATCTTCGCGACGACGAGTATCTCCTTCGGGATCCGCTCGCGCAGCTCCGCGATGTCGGCCGCCCGGCGCACGAAGCTCAACGCCAGGTACTCCAGCCCATGCGCGACGGCGAACTCCACGTCCGCCCAGTCCTTGTCGGTGATCGACGGCGCGCTCACGGCGACGCCGGGAAGATTCATCCCCTTGTGGCTCTTGATCATCCCGCCGTGCAGCACGCGCGCCTTCACCCGCGGCGCGTGAACCTCGAGTGCCACGAGCTCGATCAGCCCATCGTCCACGAGGACGCGGTCCCCCACCTTCACGTCGTCGCACAGGTGATCGTAGGTCGTGGGAAACTCGTCACCCGAGGCGTCTTCGCCGGCCACGAGCACCACGTCCTGCCCATCGGCCACCGCGCGCGGCTCGGCGAGGTCGCCGATGCGAATGCGGGGGCCCTGCAAGTCGCCGAGGATCGCGATCGGCCGGCCAAGCTCATCCGCCGTGGCGCGTACCAGCGCGACGGTGTTGGCGTGCTGCTCGTGCGTGCCGTGCGAGAAATTCAGGCGGGCGACGTTGAGCCCGGCCTCCATGAGGCTTCGCAGCGTGTCGCGATTGGCGGTCGAGGGGCCGAGCGTGCAGACGATCTTCGTGCGGGGGAAGGACACTGGGTGTGGATCGGAGTGGCGGGGGCGGGTGGGTGCCGGCGGTACGGACGCCGGCGCCGACTCGATCGGGACTCAGCGGGCGGGCGCCATTTCGCGACCGAGCGTCGAACTCTTCTTCTCCAACCCGGCGGTGAGCGTTTCGAAGCTCTTCTGGAAGCTGGCCAGCCCTTCACGCAGCAGCTGGTCCGTGACGTCCGTCAGGTCGACGCCGACGGACGCCAACTCCGCGACGGTGCGTCGCGCCGCCTCGACATCCTCGTCCACCGTCCGCCGCACTTCGCCATGCTCGCGGAAGGCGTCGATCAACGCGGGCGGCATCGTGTTCACCGTGTCCGGTCCAATGAGCTCCTCCGCATAAACCGTGTCGCGGTAGGCGGGATTTTTCACGCCCGTACTGGCCCAGAGCGGACGCTGCGGACGCGCGCCCTCGGCGCGCAGCGCGGCGAAGCGCGGCGACGAGAACTCCTCGCGGAACAGCGCGTACGCCAGCTTCGCATTGGCGATCGCCGCCTTCCCGCGGAGGGCGAGGATGCGGTCACGCGCCGCGCCGGTCTTGCCGGCCGCGAGGGCGTCGAGGCGCTTGTCCACCTCCGTGTCCACGCGGCTCACGAAGAAGGACGCGACGGAGGCGATGCCGCGCACGGGCTTGCCCGCGGTCCGGCGATCCTCAAGGCCGTCCAGGTACGCGCGAATCACGCGGCGGTGCGCATCGAGCGAGAACAGCAGCGTGATGTTGACGTTGAGCCCCGCGCCGATGAGCGTGCGCACGGCGACGGCACCTTCCGCCGTGCCGGGCACCTTGATCATCACG
>JBBQDE010000496.1:0-1724 GCA_038319425.1 Gemmatimonadales bacterium | reverse complement strand
ATGGCCGTCGTGGTGATGACGAACACCACCGGCGCCGGCGCGGACGACATCGGCATGCACCTGCTCGTGCCGGCCCTGCCGCTGACGCCGAAGCCGCAGCCGATGAAGCAGCGCACGGCGATCGAGCTTCCGGCGGCGGCGCTGACGCGCTACGTCGGCACCTACCAGCTCGCGCCCGACTTCGCGCTGGAGATCACGGCGGACGGCGACGCGCTGTACATGCAGCCGACCGGCCAGTCGAAGCTGCGTCTCTGGTCGGAGTCGGAGACGGACTTCTTCCTCAAGGAAGTGGACGCACAGGTCACCTTCGTCCGCGATGCGCAGGGCGCGGTCACGTCGGTCGTGCTGCACCAGGCCGGGCGGGACCTGCCGGCGCCCAGGGTGAAGTAGGCCGCGCGTCCGATCGTCGCCGAGCAGGGGCCGCAAGCGGCGCTCGGCGGCGATACCTTTGGAGTACCGAACGGAGACGAATGATGTCTTGGAGGGTATCGCGCGGCCCCGGTATCTCTCGGAGAACACCGTGCGTCACCTCCTCCGACCGGATCCGCACATGCGCATGATGCACACGCTTCTCTCGCCCGTCGCGACGGTGGCGCTTTGCGCCGCCGCGGCCAGCCCCGCCGTCGCCCAGCGTACCGCCACCGACTACGCCCGCCCCGCCGTGCAGCTCGCCTCGTTCGCGAACGGCCTTGCGCCGATTCGCACGTGGCCGTCTATCGCTTCGGCAACGGGAACTCCGCGGGCCTGCCCGCCCAGGTCTCGATCGCCGACTCGGCCGGCACGCTCGTCGCGAGCTTCCGCCTCGCGAATGGGGTCTCGCGCCCGATGTCGATCGCGATCGCGGACAACGACATCCTGCTCCAGGGCGCCACGGCGTCCGGCCTGCTGACGCTCGTGCTGTACGAGCAGAACGACTACGTGACGCCCGGCGCCGTGATCGGCCGCTGGCGGCTCGGCGATCGCGAAGGGGAGTTGCGCGGTCAGGCGTCGCGCTAGGCATCCCGCTGACACCGTCATCGCATCAATGACCGCCGAGGACGCCGAGAATATGACACTCCGCGACGGGCACGACGTGGTTGCAACCGGCGATGATCCGATCGAGCTCGGACCGCAGCATCGTGAGTTGCGCGAGCTTGGCATCCACCTGCACCAGGTGCGCGTTCGCAATTCGGTTCACGTCGGTGCACGATCGGGCCGGATCGCCCTCCGCCAACGCGACGAGCTCGCGTACCTCATCGAGGCTGAATCCGAGGTCGCGTGCTCGGCGAATGAATCGGAGTCGCACCACATCCGCATCGCTGTATTGACGATAGCGCCCCGTTCCGCGGCGAACCGGCACGGGTAGCACGCCCTCGCGCTCGTAGTAGCGGATCGCTTCTGCCGTCACCCCTGCCAGCGCGGCGAGCTCGCCGATGGTGACTTCCTTGCCGGCGTTGAACTCGCGCGCGCCTTCAGATTGCCTCTCGCTTCCGCGTTGCATGCCAGTCTTTGGACGGGGGTTGACCCTGTAGTCACTTCAAGGTGCAAGTTATACGAGGAGCGATCGCCCGCCTGTTCGCCATGGACGCGGACGACCTTTCCGAGACCCGTATCGTAAGGGAGACGAACATGAACACCACCAAGCCCGACGCCTGCTGCTGCGAGTGTCCATCCTGCTCCTGTGGATGCGACAGCGGTCCATGTTGCGGAGCGTGCTGCTGCAACTGACCCTCGTCGTGGACGGA
>JBBQDE010000495.1:0-1741 GCA_038319425.1 Gemmatimonadales bacterium | reverse complement strand
TACCCCTCCGGAGCGCCCGGGCGCGGCATGTGCGAGTTCGGCGGCCTCACCGTGATCAACCTGATGGGTCGCACCTTTATGTACGAGATCGACGACCCGTTCCGCTCCGCCGACCGCCTGCTGGAGTCCGTCACACCGGGTTCTCCGGTGCTGGTGGACATGCACGCCGAGGCGACGAGCGAGAAGATCGCCATGGGCTGGTATCTCGACGGGCGCGTATCGGCGGTCGTCGGCACGCACACGCACGTGCCGACCGCCGACGGCCGCATCCTGCCCAAGGGCACGGCGTACGTCAGCGACCTCGGCATGTGCGGCCCGCGCGACTCCGTCATCGGCGTCGAGGTGGAGCCGGTGATCCGCAAGTTCCTCACGGGCATGCCGGCGCGGTTCACCGTCGCCGAGAAGTCGCGGTTTGTGAACTTCAACTCCGTGCTGATCGACATCGACGAGACAGCAGGCAAGGCGCGCAGCATCGAGCGGGTCGATAGAGAATGGGAGCAGCATGCCGAGTAAGGGCGATTTCCACACGCACAGCACCGCCTCCGACGGCATCCTCTCACCAACCGAGCTGGTGGATCTGGCGGCGAGCGGCGGCGTGCGCTACCACGCGCTCACCGACCACGATTCCACGGAGGGCATCGCCGAGGCCCGCGCGGCATCAGCGAAGCACGACGGGCACATCCTGATTCCCGGCGTCGAGATGGGCACCGATATCGAAGGCGCCGAGGTCCACATGCTGGGCCTCTACCTGGACCCGGCGGACGATGAGCTGCAGACGATCCTCGCGGATCTGCGCGAGGGCCGGCTGGGCCGCGGCCGCGGCATCGTCGAGAAGCTGCGCGGCATGGGGATCATGATCGAGTGGGACCGCGTGCAGGCGATCGCCGGTGACGCGTCCGTCGGCCGCCCGCACGTTGCGCAGGCGCTCGTCGAAGCCGGGTACGTGAAGCAGATCTCCGAGGCGTTCGACAAGTGGATCGGGCGGAACGGCCCCGCCTACGTCGAGCGCGACAAGATGACCCCGGCGGAGTCGGTGCAGTGCATCGTCGCGCGCGGCGGCCTGGCCTGCATGGCGCATCCGGCCGACCTCGATGGGCTCGACGGCATCCTTCAGGAGCTGAAGGCGGCGGGCATGGCGGCGATGGAGGTCTACTACAAGAACTACCCGCCCGCCACGATCGAACGGTTGCGGGCGTGCGCAGAGAAGTACGACCTGATCCCCCTCGGCGGCAGCGACTACCACGGCATCCATGGCAACGACGAGCGACTGCCGGGGGACATTCCGCTGCCCGACTCGTCGATCGACCGCATTTTGGCGTACGCGCGCACGCTGCCGAACAAGGCGCTCGTCATCGGATAGCACACAAGCGTCCGGCCCGGCCCGCATGTTTTGTGCATCGATCCGCAGCCGCTTAGTGCCTTGGTGCTTCGTGGCTCAGGATCTACATCGTCGCCAAGCTCCCCCTCCCTCCGAGGGAAGGGGCCGTCGAAGACTCGCCCTGGAGAGGGGGTTTGGGTCCCCGCAATTCGAGAACAGTCTCTCCATCAGCAAGACTGCTATCCGACGTCTCCCACGAACCGGCGGGCCTCCCGTGCCAACGCGATCCAGTCAGCGTTTCCGGCGGGCACCGCGCCCCACTCCTTCATCGGCTTGCCGGCGCCGCGCGTAAAGTGCAGCCCCGTGCCATTCGCCACCAACTCTTCGACGCGCTCCTTCGGCAGCTTCACAGCCAGTCCGCTC
>JBBQDE010000494.1:0-1746 GCA_038319425.1 Gemmatimonadales bacterium | reverse complement strand
ACGCAGCGTGGTGCTGGCCTACGGCAGCGTTGCAGTCGAGTACGAGGCGCTGCACGCTCGGGCGGCATTGTTCGACCGGAGCCATCGCGGCCGCATCCGCGTGAACGGCGAGCGCGCGGCGGAGATGGTCGCCGGCCTCGTCACGAACGACGTGACGGCGCTCACTCCGGGTCAGGGCTGCTATGCCGCGGCACTCACCGCGAAGGGCAAGATCATCGCGGACGTGCGGGTGTTCGTCGAGGAGGGTTCGGTGATCGTCGACGCACCGGCACGCGCGGCCGAAGGGTGGGCGGCGATGGTGAAGAAGTACGTGAACCCGCGCATCGCGCCCCACACCGATGAGAGCACGCGACTTCGCGACATCGGCATCTTCGGCGCGAATGCGCGCCACATCGTGGCGATCGTCACGGGCGTGCAGTCATCGGCGCTCACCGCGCTCGCACCGTATGCGCACGTGACGGTGGAGATCGACGGTGCCCGGGTGCTCGTGGCCAGCGTGCCCGACCTCGGCGTGGAGGGCTTTGAGCTGCTGGTGCCGTCGGACGCCTACGACACGCTCTGGCAGCGTGCGGCCGACGCCGGCGCGACGCCGGCCGGGCTCGACGCATGGGAGATCGCGCGCGTCGAGGCGGGGCGGCCGGAGTGGGGGCTCGACATCGACGAGTCCACGATTCCGCAGGAGGCCAACTTCGACGAGTTGCATGCGATCTCATACACGAAGGGCTGCTACGTTGGGCAGGAGACCGTGGCCCGCGTGCATTTTCGCGGGCACGTGAACAGGCACCTGCGAGGCATCCGTGCGTCCGGTCTCGAGCCGCCGCCGCGCGGCGCCACGCTGCACGACGCCACGGGCGCGCAGGTAGGCGAGGTCCGGTCGGCAGTGCGCTCACCGATGCTCGGTGGCATCGCGCTGGCGATGATCCGCCGCGAGGTGGCGCCGGGCACCTCGCTCATGGCGCGTTCGCACGACGACACGACGCCGGACGATCCGGCCGGGCACATCGAGCGCAGCGTGGACGTGGCGGCGCTTCCCTTCGCCGTCCAGTAGCGCGTGCCGACCGCGCTCGTGACGGGCGCCACGGGACTCGTGGGGCATCACGTCGTGGCTCGGCTCCGCCGCGACGGGTGGACGGTGCGCGCGTTCGTTCGCGATGCGGCGCGCGCGGGCGCGCTGAGCCGGGCCGGTGTGGAGCTCGCCACCGGCGACACGCTGGAGCCGAGCGGCTTTGCGCGCGCCGCGCGCGGCTGCGACGTGGTGTTCCACACCGCGGCCGCGGTGACGCCGCGTGGCGGGTGGGAGGCGTTCAGCCGCCCGAACATCGACGGCACGCGCAACGCGATCGCCGCCGCGGCCTCGGCCAAGGCGCGACTGGTGCACGTCAGCAGCGTGGCGGTATACGGCGGGACGGAGCGATACGGCACCGACGGACGGACCACCGACGAGGATGCACCGCTGGCCGAGCTCCCGGAGCATTCGTTCTACGCGAGATCGAAGCGGGACTCGGAAGCGCTGGTGATGGAGGCGCATGCCGCCGGCCGGCTCTGGGCAACCGCCGTCCGTCCCGCCGTGATCTATGGTCCGCACGATCGCCAGTTCGTGCCGCGGATCGCGCGGCTGCTGCAGAAGGGATTCGTGCCGCTCGTGCGGCGCGGCCGCTCCACCCTTGCCGTCGTGCACGCGGCCAACGTCGCCGACGGCATGGTACGCGCGGCGGTGACCGACGGCGCGGGCGGGCGCGCGTACAA
>JBBQDE010000493.1:0-1766 GCA_038319425.1 Gemmatimonadales bacterium | reverse complement strand
GACGCCGCTGGTGCAGATGGCGATTCACCCCGTCAACCGCGCCGACGAGGAGAAGCTGCAGGCGGGCCTCCATCGCCTGCACGAAGAGGATCCCTCGTTCGAGATGGCGTACAATCCGGAGACGCACGAGACGCTCGTCGCCGGGATGGGCGAGCGCCACCTGGAGGTCGCGCTGGCCAAGCTGAAGCGGAAGTTCGGCGTCACGGCCGAGCTGACGAAGCCGAAGATCGCGTATCGCGAGACGATCCGGCTTCGCGCCGAGGGACAGGGACGCCACAAGAAGCAGTCCGGCGGGCGCGGTCAGTTCGGCGACTGCTGGGTGCGGATCGCGCCGGCGGAACGGGGCGACGGCATCCGGTTCGAGGACCGCATCGTCGGTGGCGCGATCCCGAGCAAGTTCATCCCGGCCGTGGAGAAAGGCATTCATGAAGCGGCGGAGCGCGGCGTGCTCGCCGGCTTTCCGCTCGTCGACTTCCAGGTCGAGCTGTTCGACGGGTCGTACCACACGGTGGACTCGAACGAGATGTCGTTCAAGATGGCCGGCATCCAGGCCTTCAAGGCGGTGGCGCCGAAGTGCCGGCCCGTGCTGCTCGAGCCGCTCGACGAGCTGGAGATCGTCACCCCCGAGGAATCGCTCGGCGACGTGCTGGGCGATCTGTCGGCGCGACGCGGACAGATTCTCGGCACCGACTCGGCGGCGGACCTGCCGGGTACGCGGGTGCGGGCGGTCGTCCCGCAGTCCGAGCTGCATCTGTACGCGAGCGCGCTCCAGTCGATGACCCATGGGCGCGCGGTGTTCAACCGCCACTTCCGCGGCTACGAGGAGATGCCGGCCGACGCGGCGCAGCGCGTCGTCGCCGAGGCGACAAGAGAGCAATCGGAGACGTCGCTGCACTGAACGCGCGGAGCAGGGGCGGGGCGCCGAGGAATTCCTCGGCGGCCCGTCGTGTTCTGCCCAGGGCGAGCGCTATATTCCTCCCCTCGCGCAATGCAGGACTCCGACCCGCACGTCGTGCCGATCCTGGACCCAGCCGAACTTCCGGAAGGCTTCTGCGACATCGTCGGTAGAGGACGGATGGGCGAGGCGCTCGCGACCGCGCTGGCTCGCGCCGGCGTTCCGGTGCGCGGACCGCTTGGACGCGGCGCCGACGGCGCCGACGCTGCGGTGGTGATCCTCTGCGTACCTGATCGCGAGATCGAGCTCGCGGCCGCCACCCTCGTTCCCCACGCGCTGGGGGGGCACGTGAGCGCGTCGGCACCGCTGGACCTGCTGGCGCCGCACGAGCGGTTTGCGCTCCATCCACTGTTGAGTGTCGTCGGCACCGGGGCTCCCTTCGCCGGCGCCGTGTGCGCCATCAACGGAAGCACGCCGCGGGCCCTCGCCACGGCGCGCGCGCTGGCGGAGCGCCTCGAGATGCAGGTCCGCGTTGTGGCGGCGGGCGACCGGGCGTTGTATCACGCCGCGGCGTCCGCCGCGTCGAACTTTCTCGTCACCATCGAGGGAATGGCCGAGCGGCTCGCGGCCCGCGTCGACCTGGATCGGGACGCGCTCGCGCCGCTGGTGCGCGCCACAGTCGACAACTGGGTCGCGAGCGGCGCGCGGGGAGCGCTCACCGGTCCGATCGTTCGCGGCGATGAGGACACCGTGCAGCGACAGCGCGCCGCGGTTGCGGACGCCGCGCCCGACCTGCTGCCGCTCTGGGATGCGCTCGTCGCTGGAACGCGCGACCTCGCCGGCCGGCCGATGGAGCACGGACCCGCATGAT
>JBBQDE010000492.1:0-1798 GCA_038319425.1 Gemmatimonadales bacterium | reverse complement strand
CCCGGTGGGCGCCGCAGCACGAGCGAGAGCTGGCGGTATGCGGCGGCCTGCTTCGAGAGGTCGTCGTACACGCACAGCGTCGGCTTGCCTTCGTTGTACATGAAGAACTCGGCCATCGCGGCACCCGAGTAGGGCGCGATGTACTGCATCGGTGCCGGGTCGGAGGCCGATGCGACGACGATGATGGTGTACTCCATCGCCCCGGCCTCCTTCAGCCGCGCGACGACGGACGCCACGGTGGATGCCTTCTGGCCGATGGCCACGTACACGCAGATGACGCCCTGGCCCTTCTGATTGATGATCGTGTCGACGGCGATCGCGGTCTTGCCCGTGCCGCGGTCTCCGATGATCAACTCGCGCTGGCCGCGGCCGATCGGGATCATCGAGTCGATGGCCTTGATGCCCGTCTGGAGCGGCTCCTTGACGGGCTGGCGGACGATGATGCCCGGTGCCTCGCTCTCGACCTTGCGGGTGTGCGTCGCGGCGATCTCGCCCTGTCCGTCGATCGGGCGGCCCAGGGCGTCGACGACGCGACCGATGAGCTCATGACCGACCGGGACTTCGAGCACACGCCCGGTGCGGCGGACCTCGTCGCTCTCCTTCAGCTGGAGATAGTCACCGAGGATGACCGCGCCGATGTTGTCCTCTTCGAGGTTGAGGGCGAGCGCGGTGACCGTGTTGCCGGTCTCGCTCGAATGCACCTCGAGCATCTCGCCCGCCATGGCCTTGCCGAGGCCGTAGATTCGCGCGATTCCGTCCTTCACCTCGAGGATCGATCCGACTTCTTCGACGTCGAGCTCGTGGAGGTCTGCGGCCTCGATCTCCTTCAGGAGGATGTCCTTGATCTCGCCGGGGCGGAGCGTGGTATCGGTTGCCATACGGTGGTTTCTGGAGAGGGCGGAACGCGAGCCTCGGGCAGCTTGTGAAATTTATCACAAGCCCCGAACAGAAAGCAACTGGGCTGGCCTGCCAGCCCCTAGCCTGAGAACACAAAACCCAACGGTCCCAAATGGAAAGGGCCCACCCCCGACTCCGTCGCAATTCCGCGAGTCCGTGCCCGCTCGAGGTCCGCCCCTCGACAGCCGGTTTCGGACCAGCGGGCGGCGGAACGGTGCGCCCGAATCCCCTCCCACCCGTATCATCGACCCATGTCTTCCGGCGTTCGCGAGCTCAGGGTGTGGCAGGAGTCGGTGGCCCTGGCCGGCGATGTGGTCCGCGCCGTCCGTCAGGAGATGCGACGCGAGACCAAGAGCGTCTCCGAAGCAGTCATGACCACCGCGATCGCGGTCGCTACGCACATCGCCGACGGCTACGCCATGCCGACGCCTCCCGAACAGCGCGAGTCGTACCTCTCGGCGAAGCGCGCCCTGCTGCGTCTCGAGACCGAGCTCGCCGTGGCGCGACATGCCGATCTCCTGCCGGCGGGATCGTTCACCGAGCTCACGGCGCGCTCGAGCCAGGTCGCCCGGCTGCTCACCGGTTACGTGGTGTATTTCGATCGGCAGCTCGAAGGTTCACGGCGCATCCCGTCGCCTGGCGCCGACGCCAGTGCGGCTAGCCTCGGCTCCGCCCGTGTCCCTTCGTGAAACGCTCCACGAGATCCACGGCGCGAAGCCGCGCCAGCGATGCGGGCCGGGTCCCCACCACGCGCTGGGCTGTGCTCGAGAGGTGCGACGAGCTGGCGAAATCGAGCACCGCCGCCACATCGCGCACGTCGTAGCCGGGATTCTTCGCCAGCTCGGCGGCGGCGATGAGCCGCACGAGATCGATCACCCGCTTCAGGTTCGGCGCGCCGTCC
>JBBQDE010000491.1:0-1800 GCA_038319425.1 Gemmatimonadales bacterium | reverse complement strand
GAAGATCCTGCGCGCCAAGGTCACCACCGCCCTCGACATCGAGAACGACGTGCTCGCGCACGTGCACGGGCTCGACCGGCTCGACCCGTCGGCGACCGCCGACGAGGCGGAGTCCGGGCTTACAAGGGCCAGGCCGGCCGGCTGCTCATCAACGGCGACAGCAAAGCCGATGTCGCGCTGGAGAGCGCCCTGCGCATCCACTCGGTCGAAGCACGACATGCGGCCAAGATCCGCCGCATCCGGCACTCACTGAATCCGACTGACCCCGCGCTCTCGACCGCGGGCTACGTCCGCGGCGGCGGCGTGTTCGCAGCCGGTGCGGGTAACATCAGCAACCCGCCGGCCGAGGCGGTGGCGGCACTCGCGCTGATCTACGCGGGCGAGGACAACACCATTCACACGGTCTTCGACGGCACCAACGCGGCGCAGATCGACGCCGCGACACTGCCCGGGATGGACGTCATCGGTGACGCAGCGGCACGACGGAACGCGGCGATGATGGCATTCGACGAGCCACTGACCAAGGAGCAGGTCATCGCCATCGTGCGCGGTTTCATCAAGGACGACGCGGCGCGGGGGCTGCCGTAGCGGAACGCGGGTCGGGCCGACACGGGTGCATGCGATTGCGCCCGTGTCGGGCACGCGGATGATGCAGAAGCGGCTCACGCGCATGGCACTGACTGAACGTGGCACTCGCCGCGCGGATGTACTCGTTCAACCGCTCGGCGTTCCGATCCCGGACGCCTGCATGAACGATCGCCATCTCGGGGGGCGGCTCCCGTTGCCTTGCGCAACGCGCCACCACTGCAGGCACTCGAGAGTACCTGCAGCGCGCGAACGGTTCGTCCTCGATGACTCCCGACGACGCGCCCGATTCCATCAGCGCGGCGCCGAAGGCGCTACGGTCGCCACACCGTGACGTCGGACGCCGCGCGGCGCGCCTTCGCCGCCGGTACTTCAGCCGGAGCGCCCACGTTGACGATCGCGACGACGCGCTCGTTCTCGGCGACCCCCGCGGCGGCGCGAGCAGCGGTGAGTCGGCGCACGGTGCGCATGTTGGCAAGCAATAAGCCACGACTTATTAATAATCCATGCAGCGCGCGGCCGTCGTCCAGAACAGGATCTTCCAGGCGCTGGCGGACCCCAGCCGCCGAGCGATCTTCGAGTCGCTCACGCGGGGCGAAGCGGCGGTGAAGGAGCTCACGGCGCGCTTCGACATCTCGCAGCCGGCGGTCTCGAAGCATCTCGCCGCGTTGAAGGACGCCGGCCTGGTGCACGGCCGGCGCGAGGGACGCTGTGTCTACTACCGGGTGGAGCCGCGCGGGATGAAGCCGCTGCTCGACTGGATCGCGCACTACCGCGCCTTCTGGACAGAGCACGTCGATCGCCTTCAACAGCTGCTGGAAAAGATGGACGAATGACGCTCGCTGACTCGACCGCTCACTCGCAGAGCGAATCCCTCGCGTTCGAATTCGAGTTGCCGCAGGCGCCGGCGAAGGTGTGGCGCGCGCTCACCGACCCGGTGCTACTGGCGGAGTGGCTCCTGCCGGTCATCGATCTCAAGCTCGAGCGCGGGGCGGCGTTCACCTTCAAGACGCAGGCGTATCCCGGCTGGGACGGCACCGTGCATTGCC
Organism: Gemmatimonadales bacterium; assembly: GCA_038319425.1. Taxonomy (GTDB): domain Bacteria; phylum Gemmatimonadota; class Gemmatimonadetes; order Gemmatimonadales; family Gemmatimonadaceae; genus AG11. The sequence goes on along the minus strand of JBBQDE010000491.1, from coordinate 166 downwards.
GGTTCGTCGAGATCGACCCGCAGCGGAAGCTCAGCTAGTCGTGGGGCGTCCCCGGCATGGACACGGTCGTGACCTTCACGCTCGCGCCATCGGCGACAGGCACACAACTGTCCCTCGTGCAGTCCGGCTTCACACCGGATCAGAAGAAGAACTTCGGCGGCGCGCG
>JBBQDE010000490.1:0-1811 GCA_038319425.1 Gemmatimonadales bacterium | reverse complement strand
CTTGCGGTACACGCGGATCAGCCGCTCGGCCGACTCCTTCATCTCGGCCACGTGCTTCTCGAAGTGGCGCGCGTGCGGCGCGAGCCGCTCGTGGAGTTCCACGTCCAGCGTCGGTGTCGCACCGAGACGGCTCGCCAGTCGCGACGCGGCGAAGCCCGAGATCAGCCCGAGGTTCTGGAGTGGCCGGCGCAGCGCCACGCCGAGCTCCTTCAGCTGCGCGGCGGGCGCCTGAATGCCGTTGAGCGAGATGAAGAGGCGAAGGATCTCGTTCGTGCCCTCGAAGATGCGATTGATGCGCGCATCGCGGAGTTGGCGCTCGTACGGATACGGCTTCACGTAGCCGCGCCCGCCGGCCACCTGCACCATCTCGTCCGCCGCGCGCCAGAGCATCTCGCTCGCGAACACCTTGCAGCACGCCGCTTCCAGTGCGTACTCGCCATCCGGGTGCTCCGCCAGCCGCGTCAGCTCGCCGAGCATGGCGTCGGCGGCGTACACGTCGCTCGCCGTGCGCGCGAGCTTGCGCTGGGTGATCTCGAAATCGGCGATCGGACGGCCGAACTGCACGCGCGACTCCGAGAACTCCACCATCTGCCGGAGCAGCGACTTCGTGCCCGCCGTGCACCCCGCGGCGAGGGTGAGACGCCCGCCGTTCAGCACCTTCACCGCCACCCCGAATCCCTTGCCCACCGCACCCAGCACGTGGTCGGCGGGCACCTGCAGCTCGTCGTACACGAGCTCCGCCTGGGTGGAACCGCGGATGCCGAGCTTCCGCACCGTGCCCGCCACCCGGAACCCTGGCATGTCGGGGCGAATGAGGAAGGCCGTCGGCCGCAGCACCGTCTTGCCGCCGCGCTCCACCGGCGCCTGGGCGAAGGTCGCGATCACGCCGGCGCGATGCCCGTTGCCGATCCAGTGCTTGCGGCCGGTGAGGGTCCAGCTGCCGTCGGCATTCGGCTGCGCCTGGGTCACGATGTTCTGCGCATCGGATCCGGTCTCGGGCTCGGTGAGCGCGTACGCCGCGAGCATCTCGCCACGGGCCAGCACCGGCAGGTAGCGCGCCTTCTGCTCGGTCGATCCGAACAGGACGATCGCCTTGGATCCCAGGCCGCAGTGGACACCGAGCAGGACGCCGAGCGACGCGTCGAGGCTCGAGATCGCGCCGAAGACGTGGGCGTACGCCGCGGCCGAGAGCTCGAGCCCGCCGTACTCGCGCGGAATCGACAGCCCCATCCACCCGCGGTCGGCCAACGCGCGAATCGTCGCGTCGGGGATCGTCTCGTCTTCGTCGAACCGTGCCGGATCGATCACGCCGCTGTCACGCAGGCGCGCGAGATCGCGCAGCAGCCGCCGAACCGTGTCGGCCTCGTCGGGGTTGCGCGTGCCGAGCGAGGCGGGAAAGGGGAAGAGCAGGTCGTCGTGAATCGCGCCGGCGAAGATGCCTCGCACGAACGAGGGGGCGTCGTCGCTCATGGCCGAAGCATAGAAGCGGGGACGAAGGGACACCAGCGCGGCGGACTCGGCGCTAGCGCGCAGTGTGACGTGAGCCGTTGCGTGCGCATGGCACAGTGGAAAGCTTTCGGCATGAGCCACTCATTCCTTCGCGCCGCCGGATTCGCGGCGCTCTCGTTCGTGACCTTCGCCGCCTGCTCGCGCGGGACGGCCTCCTCCGCGTCTGCTCCATCCACCTCGTCGGCGCGCGCAGGGCCGCGCTTCGCCGACGGCGGCGACGTCGTCGAGGCGATGCGCGCGCGCTACGACGGCAAGTGGTATCGCACGCTCACCTTCCGCCAGAAGACGTCGCGGCTGCTCCC
>JBBQDE010000489.1:0-1824 GCA_038319425.1 Gemmatimonadales bacterium | reverse complement strand
GTCGGACAGCTCGTCGTGGCGCTCCTCGAGCACGGTGCGATATTCGCCCACGCGCTGCGCGAGCAGCTCCTCGACGAGGCCGCCGAGCGAGTCGTGCCGGCGGCCGACGGCCTCGAGATTTCTCATCGCGGCAAAGGCGCGCCGGATCTTCTTTCCTTCGCCATCGTCGCGCGGCAGGTCGGCAGCGCTGATCTCCAGCTGCTCGCGCAGCGTGCGCCTCGCTTCGTCGGCCCGCGCGCGCGCGACGTGCAGCAGCGACGGCGGAAGCACGGCATCGAAGAAGCCTTCCTCGTGGATGTCGTCGCGTCGCGAGATGACGCGCAATGCGGCGACGGCGTATGCGACGACGGGATCGTCGCCAATCGCGCGACCCTGCGCGAGCCGGCACGGCAGCCCCGCCGCAAGGAAGGCCGACTCCGCCGCGTCGCCGATCTGATGGGTGCGATACAGGAGCGCGATGTCGCCCCACGCGACGCCGTATTCGTCGCGGTGGCGCCGGATGTCGTCGACGATCCACGCCAGCTCGGCATCATCCGTGGGAAAGGAGACGGCCGCGACGGGGAATGGCGAGTCGTGATTGGCCTGCGCCACCGTCTTGTCGGCGAACATCCGCGGGTTGATGTCGATCAGCCGCCGTGCGAGCGCGAAGATCTCGTGCGAGCAGCGGCGATTCTCGCCCAGGCTCACCGTGGTGCTGCGCGCGAAGTCGTTCATGAACGTGCGGAAGACGCGCGGATCCGCGCCCGTCCAGGCGTAGATCGACTGCTCCTCGTCCCCCACGGCGAAGATGTGGCCATGCGCGCGCCCCAGCTCATGGACCACGCGGTACTGGAACGGGTTGAGATCCTGGAACTCGTCCACCAGCACGCAGTCCCAACGCGCGCGCACGCGCTGCACGATATGCGGGTCGGTGAGCAACTCGGCCGCCCGGATGACGAGCATGTCGAAGTCGACGACGTTGCGCTGCTGGAGGAAGCGCTCGTAGCGCTCGAAGGCATCGGCATCGGCGCGATGGCTGAACGGCTCATCGCGAAAGCGATACGCGCCGAAGCGCCTGATGAGCGAGCCGTGCCACTTGACCGGACAGCCGAGCCGGCGCAGCACGGCGTGCTGGTACTTCTCGTCGGCGATGCCGAAGCCCGGCTCCAGCCCGATGCGCGATCCGAACTCGCGCAGCAGCTCGGCGCAAAAGGAATGGATGGTGCCCGTTTTCACCTGGGCCGCGCGGTCGCCGAGCGTGCGCTCGAGACGCTCGGCAATCTCGCCGGCGGCCTTGTTGGTGAACGTGAAGGCGCAGATCCGTTCCGGGCTGAGGTCGAGCTCCTCCATCAGGAAGCGGATGCGCTCGATCAGGCAGAACGTCTTTCCCGCCCCCGGGCCGGCGAGCACCAGCAGCGGCTCCGCTGCCCCCTCGATCGCGGCGCGCTGCGACTCCGACGGCACGCGCCCCAGCGGCGCCGCCGCGAACGGCGAGCGCATGGGGGCGGGCGCGGGCGGGAGAGTTGTCATGGCCCCTGAAAGCTAGGGGCAGGGCGACGGGACGACAGGGAGACCATTCGAGCGCGCCCGGGGAGATCGGCCAGGCGGAGCGGACGGCAGCGGGCCAGGTGATGCCGTCGCTGCTGGTGAAGGATTTCAACTTCACGTCGCTGTCGGACGCCGTGTGAACAACCGGATCAAGGGGTCAGAGTCGTTGAAATTTAAAAGTCGAAGTCCCCATGCTCGGCCTTCACGTACACCAGGGGGGGGGACGCGGCGCGAGGCGGGCCAACAGACCAAGTCCCCCGCTCACCAGCAGACCCGTCAGCACCACGGCCGCGATAA
>JBBQDE010000488.1:0-1828 GCA_038319425.1 Gemmatimonadales bacterium | reverse complement strand
CTTCTCGATCGAGCGCGGCGAGCTGACGCCGACGCTGAAGGTGAAGCGGCGCGTGATCGACAAGACGTACAAGTCCGTGATCGACGCGCTCTACGTGGAGGAGCACGAGCCGGTGGAAGTCTAGCGTCCTCGCCGGACGTGCAGCGCAACGAGCGGCGAGGCGGCAGCCTCCCGTTCGGCCACCCAGAGGGTGTCGTCCCGGGCGAGCTCCGCCAGCCCGTCCGGCAGCGCGACGGCGACCGGGGCGACGACCCTGCCCTTCACGCGTGTCGCGCGCACGGCCGACGCGACGCGCTCCGCCGTCCCACCGTCGATCGCCATGCCGCGCGCCGCGCCCACTGCGAGCGGAATTGGCCCGTCGCACCGGATCACGGAGATGCCGGGCTCGCCCTCGGTGCCCTCGGGCGGATCGACGACGATGAGCGGCGTCTCGGCAAGCCCGCGCAGCAGGGGCGCGTTCACGCCCCAGCCACCGAGCAGCACGGCAAAGCCGCTGCGGTCGGTGAGGTCGAGGAAGGCCGCGAGGCGGGTCGCCTGCTGCTCGTCTGGCGCCGCGCCGGGCGTGGGCGGCCCGGATGCCACACGACGAAAATCCACGACGCCGCGATCGATGGGATACTCGGCACGGCACACCGGACAGCCGAGCGTGCCATGCACGATGTGGCGGTACTCCATGCGCACCGCGGCGGCGACGAGCCAGCTCTCCTCGTGCGGCGTCGGGCAGCGGAGCGCATCCACGAGCTCGATGAACACGGTGCCGCCTCAGCTCCGCGAGAGGCGGAGCTCGTCGATGTTGACGGCCGCGGGAGCGCTGACCGCGTAGTGCACGGCATCGGCGACGGCGTCGGCGGGAAGCATCTCGCTTCTCGGCGTGTGGCCCACGCGATGCGTCGAGTCCACCGCGTCCCAGAGCGGCGTGTCCACCGGGCCGGGCGAGACGAGCGACGCGCGGACTCCGGTGCCCTGCAGCTCCGCGCGTATCACCTCGTGGAGGGCGCGGAGTCCGAACTTGCTGGCGGCATAGGCCGCATTCCCGGGAAAGGCGGTGCGGTCGGCAATCGAGCCCACCGTGACGACGTGACCGGTGGCGCGACGGCGCATCGCGGGGAGGAAGGCGCGCACGAACCCGAACGGCGCGGTGAGGTTGAGCTCCAGCGTGTCGCGAAACTTCTCGATGGAGGTCTCGTGGGCAGGCGTGACGAAGAAGACCCCGGCGTTGTTGACGAGGATGTCCGGCGCCTCCACGCCGCGCGCGGCGAGCGCCGCCTGCGCCACCGCGGCGGCATCAAGGCGGCGGACGTCGCACGTGATGACGACGGCGTCACCGCCGATCTCCCGCGCCAGCGCCGTGAGCGCGTCCTCGCTCCGGGCGAGCAGCGCGACGCGCGCACCGCTGAGCGCGAGCCGCCGCGCCGTCGCCGCGCCGATGCCGCGCGAGGCGCCGGTCACCAGCGCCGTGCGCCCGACGAGCGGCCCGTCCGCCCGTGTCACCGCGGCGACGCGTAGGCGAGGCGAAGGAACTCGTCCCGTGTCTTGCCGTCGTCGCGAAACACGCCACGGAGCGCGGAGGTGATGGTGCGCGAGTTCTGCTTCTCCACGCCGCGCATCATCATGCACATGTGGAACGCTTCGATTACCACGCCCACGCCGCGAGGTTGCAGCACCTCCTCGATCGCCATCGCGACCTGTTCGGTGAGCCGCTCCTGTACCTGGAGCCGGCGCGCGAACATCTCCCCCACGCGCGGCAGCTGGGAGAGCCCGACGATGCGACCTTTGGGAATGTATGCGACGTGCGCCTTGCAGAAGAACGTCATCAGGTGATGCTCGC
>JBBQDE010000487.1:0-1831 GCA_038319425.1 Gemmatimonadales bacterium | reverse complement strand
ATCCCCGCGTGCTCACGATGCCGCACCCTCCCGACGACTCCGACGCGCCCGCCGCCTCGCCGGACGTGACCGGACTTCTGCTCGCCTGGAGCACGGGTGACGCCGCCGCCGCCGAGCAGCTGCTGCCGGCGATCTACGACGAGCTGCACCGGCAGGCCGCCCGCGCCATGCGGCGCGAAGGCGACGCGCACACGCTCCAGGCCACCGCCGTGGTGCACGAGGCGTATCTCCGGCTCGTGGACCAGCGCCGCGTGGAGTGGCGGAGCCGGGCGCACTTCTTCGGCGTGGCCGCCCAGATGATGCGCCGCGTGCTGGTGGACCACGCCCGGGCGCGACTGGCCGGCAAGCGTGGTGGTGCACTACAACGCGTCACACTGGGCGACGTCGGATCCGGTCCCGCGGACGACACGGACCTGGACGTGCTGGCGCTGCACGAGGCGCTCGAGCGGCTCGCCGTGCTGGACCCGGACCAGGCGCGTCTCGTTGAGCTCCGCTACTTCGGCGGGCTCGGCATCGAGGACACGGCGGAGGCACTCGGCGTGTCGCCGGCGACGATGAAGCGCGAGTGGGCGCTGGCGCGGGCGTGGCTGCGCCGAGAGCTCGGCGGCGCATGACACCCGAGCGCTGGGAGCGCGTGAAGGCGCTGTTCGCCGAGGCGAGCGCGCACCACCCGGACGCCCGCGCCGAGTTCGTGGCTCGCGCGTGCGGCGGCGACACAGCGCTCCGCGACGAGGTGTCGTCGCTGCTGCGCGCGGCCGAAGGCACCGACAGCCTGCCGGGGGCACGTGCCGCCATCGCCGCCACGGCGCTCGCCGCCGACGCGCCTCGCGCCTTGAGCGCGCACCCGGCGGCGGGCGAGCGAGATGCGGTGCTTCGGGTCGCGCTCGAGGCAGCACTCGGGCAGCAGTACGAGATCGTCCGTCAACTCGGGCACGGCGGCATGGGCGCGGTGTACCTGGCGCGCGAGCGGGCGCTGGAGCGGTTCGTGGCCGTGAAGGTGCTGCGTCCCGAGCTGGCCGAGGCACAGGAGGGGCGTGAGCGGTTCCGGCGCGAGGCGCGGATCGCCGCGCAGCTCTCGCACCCCGGCATCCTGCCGCTCCACACGTTCGGCGAAGTCGGGGGCGTGTGGTACTTCGTGATGGGCTACGTGCGCGGCATCACGCTCGCCGAGCGGCTGCGCATCGAGCGGCGTCTCTCGAGCGGGGAAGCGCAGCGCATGCTCGCCGAGTTGGCCGACGCGCTCGACTGCGCGCACCGGAGCGGCGTGATCCATCGCGACATCAAGCCGGCCAACATCCTGCTCGACGCCGACACGGGCCGCGCGATCCTGGCGGACTTCGGCATCGCGAAGGTGCAGGACGGCGACAGCCTCACGGCGACGGGGATGGTGGTGGGCACGCCGAGCTTCATGTCGCCGGAGCAGGGGATCGGCGCATGCGACGTGGACGCCCGCAGCGACGTCTATTCGCTCGGCGCGGTGGGCTACGCCATGCTCAGCGGCCACGAGCCATTCGCGTCCACGGCCGACGACGTGCTCGTGGTGCGCCGGCTGACGAGCAACCCGCCACCGCTCCACGCAGTCGCGCCCGACGTGCCGACGGATCTCGCGGCGATCGTGATGCGCTGCCTCGCGCGAGATCCGACGCAGCGCTGGCCGAGTGCGCGCGCGCTGCACGAGGCCCTGGCGCTGCTGGACGAGGAATCGAGCGGATCGCTGCCGGCGTCGGTGCGCGAGCTGCCCGCGTTCGGGCCGTACGCCCTGCTGTGGGGCGGGCTCTGGCTCACGCTGGCTGCGAGCCCGTTCAGATCGGCGGCCGACCGCGCGCTGCTC
>JBBQDE010000486.1:0-1874 GCA_038319425.1 Gemmatimonadales bacterium | reverse complement strand
AGAACGTGAGGTCTCCAACGCAGCCGCTCTGTCGGCCGCGGATCTGAAGGAGCTCTCGCGGCGCTCGTGCGCCGTGCTGCAGCGGCTCGGACCCAGCATCCAGTGGGTGCAAACCTTCGTGACCGAGGACAGGCTCACCTGTGTCTACATCGCCCCCAACGCGGAGCTGATCCGCGAGCACGCCAGGCTGGGCGGATTCCCGGCTGACCGGGTGCTCGAGGTGGCCTGCATCATCGATCCGACGACGGCGGAACTGAACGAGCTCGCGGCAACGGCATAGCCGTCGGTCGCGGTTTGACGAGAACGGTCGCCTCATTCGTGGAGCCGCGCCTATCGGTGCGGCTCACACGTCGCAGATCTCGAACGACTGGCGGAGCGAGGTGAGCGGATCGCGCGTGGGCACGAACTCCTGCGCGACGTATCCGCCGAAGCCGAGTTCGGCGATCGCCTGCATGACGCGGCGGTAGTTCAGCTCCTGGGTGTCGTCGATCTCGTGGCGGCCCGGCACGCCGCCGGTATGGAAATGCGCGATGTGCGTGATGTTGGCGCGGATGGTGGCGATGACGTCGCCCTCCATGATCTGCATGTGGTAGATGTCGTACAGCAGCTTGAGGCGAGGAGAGCCGACACCCTGGATGACCTGGACGCCGAATGCCGTATGATCGGCCTGGTAGTCTGCGTGGTCCACCTTGCTGTTGAGCAGCTCGAGGCAAAGGGTGACGCCGTGCCGCTCGGCGAGCGGCGTGATGCGCTTGAACCCGGCGATGCAGTTCGCGATCCCCTCGCCGTCGGACATGCCGCCGCGGTTGCCGCTGAAGCAGACGATGTTCGGCACGCCCGCGGCCGCGGCGCGCGGGATCATCCGCTCCGCGTCGGCGACCAGCTTGTCGTGCTGGGTCAGGCGGTTGAAGCCCACCGGGATGGTGCCGAAGCCGTTGGCCATCGCGCACACGAGACCGTGGCGCCTCGGCACCTCCCAGTCGGCTTCATCCAGCAGCTCGATGGAGCGAAAGCCGATCGCCTTCGCCGCTTCGCACAGATCGTCGAGCGGGATCTTGCCGTAGCACCAGCGCGACACGGACAGCTTGAGCCGGCCGCCGGGCGCACGCTCCCGAGCGAACGCGAGGGTGGGGGCCAGCGACGTCGAGGTCGCGACGAGGCCGAGGGCGCGAAGGAGGTCACGGCGTTTCATGCACGCTCCGGCGAGAGGGTAGCGTGGATTCTACGTCGCGAGCGCGGACTGACAAGAGCGGTTGTCGCGTGGCGAGCGGGTTCGTAGCTTCCGCTCGCGCGCGCCACCCGGCGCGTCGTCCCATCGTATGGAGCGCCAGCCGATGACCGCAGGGAGCGTCGTGTTCCTTTTCGTCCTCACCCTCGCGGCGGGCTTTTTCGCCCTCAACGTGCAGCGGCTCGTCTCCTACCTGCGCGTGGGCTTCGCGGAGGATCGCACCGATCATCCGCTGACGCGCATCCGCAACCTGTTCACGATCGGCATCGCGCAGAAGAAGATCCTCCGCGATCCCGTCGCCGGCCCGATGCACGCCCTGATCTTCTGGGGGTTCATGGTGCTCACCGCCGGCACGGTGGAGATCCTCATCCAGGGAGTCTTTCCCAGGTTCTCCTACCGGCTGTTTCTCCCCGACATCTTGTATCGCGGCTACTCCAACTCGCAGGACGTCTTCGCGCTGCTTGTCATCGCTGCCGTCGGCTTCGCGCTCTACCGTCGGCTCGTTGTGCACCCCAAGCGGCTCGAAGGCGACAACCTCGAGCACACCGACGCGCTGATCATCCTCAGCATGATCATGGGGCTGATGGTGACGCTGCTGCTGATGACGGCGTGCCTCCTCGTCGTGGAGCCGTCGGCGTTCGGGAAC
>JBBQDE010000485.1:0-1882 GCA_038319425.1 Gemmatimonadales bacterium | reverse complement strand
CCAGCTCTCGCTGGCCATCGGCCGCAACGGCCAGAACGTGCGGCTCGCGTCCGAGCTGACGGGCTGGAAGATCGACCTGTATTCGAGCCGCGAGTGGCTGGAGAAGGGAGGCGCGGAGCAGCTGTTCGCCCCGCTGCCGGGCGAGGTCGAGAGCGATGCGGCCGCTGACGTGCCGCTGGCCGAACTGGCCGGCATGCACCCCGTCACCGTCGCCGTGCTGAACGAAGCGGGATATCGTACGCTGAACGACATCATCGATCTCGAGCGCGATGACTTTCTGCGCCTCGCGGGCATCGCGCCCGAGGAGGCCGATCGCATCATCTCGCTGCTCGAGGAGCTCACCACCGAGGAGTCGTCGCCGGACGAGACTCAGGTGCACTCCACCGACACGTCGTCGGTCGAGTGACACTGACGGATTTCGACCGCGCACGCCTGCTCCGGCTCGTCGGGCTCGGCGTGCGTGGCCGCGGGGCGGTGATCGGGGTGGAGCAGGTGCGCGAAGGAGCAAAGAAGAACAAGGTGGCGTACGCCGTCGTCGCGATGGATGCGTCGCGGCACAGTCTCGACAAGGTCATCCCGCTCCTGAATGCCAGGCGCGTTAGATTCGTTGAAGTACCAAGTGCCGCCGAGCTCGGCGGAGCGGTGGGGCGGGAGACTACCGCGGTCGTCGGAATCGTCGACCGACAGTTGGCGAAGGGGATTCGCGAGCTGGTGGAGTCGGGCTCCGTGGGAGCCCCATAGGAGGGTGGTTTGAGCAAGCTTCGCGTACATGACATGGCTGGCGAGTTCGGGATCTCCGCGGACGAAGTGATGGGATTGCTCCGCACGATGGACGTCCCCGTGCGCAGCCATCTGAGCCCGTTGACCGACGATCAGGTTTCGCGCGTTCGCGCCCGCTGGGAACGCGAGAAGCGCGTGCGCGCCGAAAAGCAGGCCGCGCCGCCCGCGCCGGCGCGCCGTCGACGCGGGACCGCGGCCGCTGTCGTCGCGCCCGAGCCCGTGACCGTGCCGGCCGAGACGGAATCCGCTGCCGACGGCTCGCCGGTGCGGCGTCGCCGCAAGGCCGCCGACGTGCAGGCGGCGGCGGAAGTCGCCGCCGCCGAAGCCGCCGCCGAAGCCGCCGCGAACGAAGCAGTGGAGTCGGCCCGCGCCGCCGAACGCGCCGAACGCGCCGAGCGCGAGGCCGCTGACGCGGCGGTCGCCGTCGCGCGCGCCGAGCAGGCCGCCGCGGCCCGTGCCGCGGTCGAGGCCGAGGAGCGCGAGGCCAGCGAGCAGCGCGCCGCGATCGAGCAGGTGGTCGCGCCCACCGACGTCGATGGCGTTGGCGCACCGACGGCGGTCGCGCCCTCGCCGCGTCAGGAATCGCCGCGTGCCGCGGCACCGTCGCCACTCCCACCCGCCTCGGCGGGAGGCGACCGGCCGCGTCCGCGTCCGATCACACCCGGAGCTCCGCGCCCGCGGTCGGCCGGCGCCGGCTCGCCGTTCCCGCCACGCCCCGTGGCCTCGGCATCGCCGGGTGGCTTCGGCGGTCCCACGCGTCGCGATGATCGCCGCCCGGTCGGCGGTGGGCCACAGAGTGGCAACCCGCCCACCACTGGCGTCGGCGCCGGAAGCGGCACGGCGGCCCGTGGACGCAAGAAGGGCAAGCGCGGGTCGGTGGATCAGGAAGTCGTGGACGCGAACATCGCCAAGACGATGGCGTCGATGCGTGGTGCGCCCACGCGCGGCGGCCGCGTCGACCGGCGTGGCATCCGTGAAGAGGCGGAGGCATCGCGCCTGGCTGAAGTGGAGCGCGAGAAGAAGCTGGTGCGCGTGAACGAGTTCATCACGGTCAGCGAGCTCGCGCAGCAGCTCAAGGTGTCGCCCACGGAGATCGTCGGCT
>JBBQDE010000484.1:0-1893 GCA_038319425.1 Gemmatimonadales bacterium | reverse complement strand
CCGATCGTTGCCGTCCAGCCCACCAGCTCGTCGAGCGGACGGCTCAGGTTGCGACTCAGGTGATCCGCGACGCGTGAGGCGACCAGCGTGAAGAGCAGGCCGGCAATCAGCGCCACACCGGCCGCCAGCACCGGTACCTTGCGCGTCATCAGGAATTCCATCTGTCGCGCGTGCAGGAGGCCGTCTTCGAGCGTGGTCTGATGTTCGTCGAGCGCCTGTCGCTGCGCGGCATTCAGCGGTGCACGGCGCGCCGCGGCGAGGGCCGTCGTGCCGCTGCTCGCGATCTTCTCCATGGCGGGAATCGTTCCGAGAATCGGAAGCAGGCGCACCACGGTGAGCTCCCACGCCGCCGAGAGCACGATCGTCGGGATGAGCGCGAAGCCGATGAGGAAAAGAAAGAGACGAGCGCGAAAACCGACCTGCTTCACGGATCTCCGTACGGGCGTGCACATGCGATGTTTCGCGGTAACATACAGGTGGAGACCGACCCCAACCACCCTACGAAAAGCACATGCGCACCGCCACGACATACCGGACCTTTCGCACCGCGCAACGCCAGGAGATCATCGACATCACGGACGATGTCGAGAAGTGCCGCGCGTTGGCCGACATTGCCGAAGGCTTCGTCCTCGTGTCGGCCATGCACATCTCCGCGTCGGTCTTCGTGAACGATCACGAGCCCGGGCTCTGGGCGGACATCCTCGACTGGCTCGAGTCGCGCATCGCACCGTGGGACGTCGCCGCCTACCGGCACAACGCGGGCACCGGCGAGGACAACGCCGCGGCGCACCTGCGATCGCTCGTCATGGGGCACGAAGTCATCGTCCCCGTGACGCAGGGCGCACTCGATCTCGGCCCGTGGCAGCGCGTGTTTTACGGCGAGTGGGACGGCCAGCGGGCCAAGCGCGTCCTGTGCAAGGCGATGGGGGCGTGAGCGTGGGGCCCTACCTATCTCCAATTATCCCTATAGATTACGCCTTGGTCCTTCAGGGAGGCGCGAGCAGGTAGCCCGCGGCGCCAGGAATGACCAGGTCACTGACGGTGACGGCGTGATCGGTGCCGCCCTGGTTTGACTGCGCTCTCGCGCAGTGGGGTGAGCCGGTGTACGTGCGCACCGCGAACAACCGCTCCACGCGTCTGCCCGCGTCCTCCGATGTTGTTTGGGCGCACTTCGCGATGAGAGCACGGGCTGCGAACAAATAGAGCGCATGCCCGCTCACATGCCATGCGTCAATGGACGCAAGGGATAGAATGAACTCACGCTCCCCGCGGAACGCGCCGCCGCACTCGGCCACAGCGCTCATTCACCGCGGACCCCAGGCGTTCAGCGCGCCACGCGCCAGCTCGCCGAACTACGCGCCACAGATGCACGCCCCGAACGCCGCGCTGCTCATCGACTTCGACAACGTCACGATGGGTATCCGGTCCGACCTCGGCAAGGAGCTCCGTACGCTCCTCGGGTCCGAGATCATCAAGGGCAAGGTCGCCGTCCAGCGCGCCTACGCCGATTGGCGCCGGTACCCCCAGTACATCGTCCCGCTCGCCGAGTCGTCGATCGACATGATCTTCGCGCCGGCGTACGGGGCGTCGAAGAAGAACGCGACGGACATTCGCCTCGCGGTGGACGCCATCGAGCTCCTGTTCACGCGCCCCGAGATCGGCACCTACATCCTGCTCTCCGGCGACAGCGATTTCGCGAGCCTGGTCAACAAGCTCAAGGAATACGGCAAGTACGTCATCGGCGTCGGCATTCGCGAATCGTCGAGCGACCTGCTCGTCATGAACTGCGACGAGTACTACAGCTACAACGCACTCGCCGGCCTCGTGAAGAACGACGAGGAGCCCGCCAAGAAGTGGGATCCCTGGGAGCTCGTCACGGATGCCGTGAACCGC
>JBBQDE010000483.1:0-1895 GCA_038319425.1 Gemmatimonadales bacterium | reverse complement strand
GAACAGAGGCTCACCGCTCAGCCGGGCGACGCGCTCCTCGATCTCGCCGTGGGGCATGGTCGAGTCGAAGCGCGTGGCAGCATCCAGTACCCGTGGCAACAGATTGATGTCGCCGACCGTGTTGAGGAAGATCCCCGGCCGCGCCAGCACCCAGCGGACGGCCACCTCGATGTCGGCCGGATCGGTGAGCGGCTCATACCAGGTGGCGGCCGTCTGCGGGCGCCCGTCCCACGGCGCGAGCGCGATGCTCTTGATCGTCTGCATCGCGACCCTGCGCTCGGCACACGCCCGCGCGAGCGCCTCGAACTCCTCCGCGTAGAGCGGGTCCCGCAGCTGGGAGATGTTGTACGGGAGCAGCACCGAGTCGAACGGGAATCGCGCGAGGCTGCGTCTGTGCATCGCCGCGACCGAGCGACCGTGACCGGTGACGCCGATGAATCTCACGAGACCCTCGTCTCGCGCCTCGACGGCCGCCTCGAGCGCGCCGCCGTCGCGCAGCGCCGTCTCCCACTCGATCACGTCGACGAGGTTGTGGAGCTGGATCAGATCGACGTGGTCGACGCCAAGCCGCTCGAGCGAGCGGCGGATGCTCTCCTTCGCGCCCTTGTAGTCGCGGTCGCCCGTCTTCGTCGCGACGAAGAAGTGACCGGGCTCGCGCCGCAACCACGACGCGATGCGCAGCTCGGAGTCACCGTACGCAGCCGCGGTGTCGATGTGGTTGACGCCGTGCGCGAGCAGGAGCTCGAGCGTGCGGTCGGCATCCGCGTGCGACACCTTGCCGAGCGCAGCGGCGCCGAAGATCGTGCGGCTGCTGTCGTGGCCGGTGCTGCCGAACGGCGCGGTGGCGATCACGCAGCCGACTCTAGCGAGCGGACGCCGCTCGACGGCGCCGGCGGCGATTAGTCTCGGTCGGCTGCGACGTCTACACCACATGCCGAGAACGCGGAGCTGCCGATGACCACCACTGCGCTGTCGCCCGAGGGACTCGCTCACCTTCATGAAGCCCGAGGGGAGCGGACAGGTCACCGTCGGGGTGACCACGCCCGCGGGCACCGGGACCGTCACGTTCTTCCTGACCTTCCCGGGCGCCTGCGTGTAGGAGCAGAGCTTCGTCCCGCTCGGCGAGCGGCTGGACATCCGGCGGTGAGCGGCCGTCGCCAGACACACGAGAGGCCCCGCTTGGGGCCTCTTTCGTTCTGTGTGCCAGCCTTTCCGAAGCGGGAGCGACGGGACTCGAACCCGCGTCGGGCACCGCATCGAGCTTCGCGACTGATCTGACGGCGACCTGCAGGAAAATGCGCGGCGTCTAGCGGCTGGTGCTCACGTCACGGTCACGGTCCCGGCCATCGGGCAGCCGTGGATGTCGCAGTGGTAGTCGTAGGTTCCGGCGTTCGGGAACGTGTGGTCGAAGGTCGCGCCGTGCGCGAGCGCGCCCGAGTGGAAGTCCGCCGTCGAGTGAGGCATACAGTTGAAGGCGGCGCCCCCGTGCCCGTTGCTCGTGACCGTGTGCAACAGGTTCGCGCCGTTGTTCGTCCAGCGCACCATGGCGCCGTGGGCGATCGCCACGTTGGCCGGCACGAATTGATTGTCCTGGATGTCGACCATCGCCATTCCGCCCATGCCGCCGCCGCCCATCGACATGTCGGCCGGGCACGGCACTCCCTGCGGTAGCGCGACGACCGGATCGCCGTCGTGCACGACGAGGAGCGAGCCCATCATCCCGTCCATCATGTGCAGGAGCACGTGGCAGTGCATGTGCCACTCGCCGAAAGGCGGCTCGGCGCGCATGAAGCTGGTGCCTTCCTGAATCGTGAACACGAACGAGTTCGCCGGCCCGAAGACGCGCGTGTCCTCGAACTGCGAGACCGGCGTGTCGAGCGGACTGTTCTGGATGT
>JBBQDE010000482.1:0-1900 GCA_038319425.1 Gemmatimonadales bacterium | reverse complement strand
GTGGGGAATCGACGGATCAGCCGCCGAGACGCCCAGCGACGTGCGAAAGGTATCCATCGAGGTTGCGTTGAATTTCGGTCAGCGAATCGCCCCCGAACTTCTCCAGCATCGCATCGGCGAGCACCAGCGCCGCCATGGCCTCCGCGATCACCCCCATCGCCGGTACCGCCGTCACATCACTTCGCTCGGCCGTCGCCTTCGCCGCGGAGCCACCGTCCGCGAGATCGATGGTCCCGAGCGGCTTCATGAGCGTGGAAATGGGCTTCATGGCGACCCGGATCACGAGGGGCTCGCCCGTCGTCATTCCGCCTTCCAGGCCGCCCGCGCGATTGGTCGCTCGGCGGACATTGCCGGCTCGTACTCGCCCCGGCGCGAGGACGATCTCGTCGTGCACCTCGGCACCCGTCACGCGGGCGGCGCCGAAACCCATGCCGATCTCGACGCCCTTCACGGCGGGAATCGACATCATCGCGGCACCGAGGCGCCCGTCCAGCTTGCGATCCCACGACACGTGGGAGCCGAGCCCCACCGGCAGCCCATCGGCCACGACCTCGCAAATGCCGCCCAGGGTGTTCCCGGCGCGCTTGGCGGCGTCGATCCGGACCACCATCTCCCGCTCGGCCTCGGCGTCCAGGGTGCGCAGCTGGGACTCGTCGGCCACCGGGTTGATCGGCCACGGCATTGGATCGGGCCGCCGGGCGTCGACCCCGCCGAGGTGCACGAGGTGGCTGCCGATGGTCACGCCGAGCTCCGAGAGGAGCTTCCGCGCCACGGCGCCAGCCGCCACACGGGCCGTCGTCTCGCGAGCGGACGCGCGCTCCAGGATGTCCCGGGCGTCGTCGCGGTCGTACTTGAGGACGCCGGTGAGGTCTGCGTGTCCCGGGCGCACCCGGGTCACGGCCCGCTTCCGCGGCGCGCCCCCGACGTCGGCGGCGTGTGGCGCGGGATCCATGATCTCCTGCCAGTTAGCCCAGTCGCGGTTGCGGATGAGCATCGCGATCGGGCTGCCGAGCGTCTCGCCGGCACGCACGCCCGAGAGCAGCTCCGCGGTGTCGCGCTCGATCTGCATGCGCCGTCCGCGCCCGTAGCCCCGCTGGCGGCGCGCCAGCTCGCCGTCCACGTCGGCGGCGAGCAGGGGGATGCCCGCCGGCATCCCTTCGAGGATGCTGACGAGCGCCTGTCCGTGCGATTCGCCGGCGGTGGTGAAGCGAAGCATCGAACTGTCGTCGAACTGGGGGAAAGACGCGAGCCCGGCGGTGTGCCGGGCTCGCGAAGTCAATCTACCGCACGTTCCGGCGCGTGCTCAGGGCCCTGCCTTGATGTCTGCCGCCGTCACGTCGATCACGACGAGGCCGGTGGACGACACCCCGAACAGCTTGAGGACGATGGACGGATCGTCGCCCGGGAAGGGAAGCGATGCGCGAAGCGGTCCAGTGAGGTTCAGCTTGGTGGTGAGCGTGCCTCGGCTGGTGAAGTAGGCCACGTCGACCATATCCACCTGACCGTTGTTCGACGCCACGAAGGCGAGCCGCTGCGGCATCGGAGTATTGGTGCCGTCCGCGTCCGGATGGAAGGCGATGCCGCCGCCCACGTCGAAGGTCGAGGCGGTACCCTGGAGTCGCTGCGTGAAGGGCTGTGCGACGGTGGCGAAGTAGGAATCGATACCGTGCACACCCAGCATGGAGCCGTTCTTGTCGAGCGCGACCCCGAACAGCTGGTCGGACGCATTGTTCACCAGGTCGGCCACGTTGAGACTCGGCGAGGCGTAGGAGTACTTGCCCGCCACGCTGCCGTCATCGCGCAGGAGGAAGACGCGGGCGTACGGTGCCTTGTGTCCTTCACCGAACGCGATCCACTCGCCGCTGCCGCTGGCGGCGGCATACGTGGTGTCGGTGAGCCC
>JBBQDE010000481.1:0-1902 GCA_038319425.1 Gemmatimonadales bacterium | reverse complement strand
GCGGAACGTGCTGAAACACGATGTACGAATGGATGAAGTCGAAGCCTGGCTGCGCCGCCGACCAGTCGGTGAAGAACTCCTCCGACGTGGACAGGCTGACGTTCTGCAGCCCGCGTGCGTCGCGGTTCCTGCGCGCTTCCTCGATCATCGTCCGGCTGATGTCCACGCCGGTGACATGCCCGCATTCCCGCGCCAGCGGGACGGTCAGCCGCCCAACCCCACACCCGAAATCGAGCGCCCGTGACGGACGGAACTCCTGGTCGAAGTGACGCCGGATCTCGCCCAGCGTTTCTGCGACATCACGCTCCCCGGAGAGGTCGAAACGTGCCCGGGCATCATCGGCCGCTCGATCCTGACGGAAACCTTCCTCATTGAGCACCGCGTAGTACGGATCCCGCGCGAGTCGTTCCCAGCGCGCGCGCTCCCCGTCCCGCTCTGCCGGCCGTCTGGGTGTCATCTCACCACCTGCGACTGGAGCGTTTCGATCGGTTCGCGCGCCAATATCGCGAGCGCCCGTTCCGTCACCGCCGTCACCGAGATGTCCTTCATGCAGAGGTTGTTGGTGCACGCGGCGAACTCGCGTCCGTCGTAGCAGGGTCGGCAGGCGAGGGAGGCCCCGCCCCAGATGACGCTCGTGGTCGCGTCCTCGGTAACGAAGTGCGACGGATTGGTTGGCCCGAACAACGCCAGCACGGGAGCCCGCACAAGACGCGCGAGGTGCAGCGGTCCAGTGTCATGCGAGACGACCACGTCCGCCGACCTCAGAACGCAGAGTGTTCCGGTCAACCCGTGCGCGGCGATCTCGTCGCGCACGTCCAGGCCGGCGAAGTGCGGGCGCACCCAGACGTCGGCTGCGTCGCCCACGAGCGTCACGGGCACTCCAGCACGCAGGAGTCGCATCGCCAGCTCCCGATACCCTTCGATGGGCCACCGCTTCAGGGCGCTTTCGCGAAGCATGTTGCGCGCGCCGCCCGGTACGAGCACGGCGCCGACAACACCCGATGCCGTCGGCGGTGGCAGGAAGGGACGCACGTCCGCGAGCGGCCAGTGACCCGTGATCGGCCCCCGCGACTCGTCGTCCAGGAGTCGCGCGTACTCGTCGCCATGATAGCGCCCGGCGACAGGCAGCGCGCGGCGCGACGGCGCGAGGGACAGGGCGCGCCGCCGGAGGGTGCGGGCCGGCAGCGCCAGCGCGCGATACCGCCAATCGGCGTGCCCCACCAGGATCTGATCGAAGCGGCGGCCGCCGAGCAGGCGCCAGGCCGAAATGAGCGCCCCTGCCCGCCGGATACCGCTTCCGCGCAACAATGCCTCGTCATCGGCAACGAGCACCTCGTTGACGCCGGCGAACATCCGCACGAGGTCCGCCACGCCGGCGCCGCAGAGCCACGTCACGTGCGCCTCGGCGTCACGCTGATGGATGGCGTGCGGAAGCGTCGACGCCATCGCCACGTCGCCCAGCGCGGACAGCTTGACGATGAGGTAGCGCGCGCCGCTCATGCCGGTAGCCCGACGTCGGCCACGAGGGCCCGCTGCTGCTCGCGCCGGCCACCGATCATCGCCGCGCCACGACGAACAGGTTGTCCACGTTGATCCGCCCCATGCTCGCGTAGTAGATCGCAACCGCGGCGACGAACCAGGTGCGCTTCGCCAGCCGCGCCACCACGCCGCCGGCGTCCGCCACCGCTTCGATCGGACGCAGATGGATGAACCGCACCCGATGAAAGCCGTTGCGCATCAGCACGCGGCGGAGCGTCGACACCTTGTAGATGTTGATGTGATCTCTCGCCTCCAGGTAGTGCATCCCGGCCTGCATGCCGCGCAGACGCCGCTTGAGCCTGGCCTTCGGGACCTGGATGACGGCGTTGGGCGTGTGCATGCACAGCAGGCCATCCTGCGTCA
>JBBQDE010000480.1:0-1914 GCA_038319425.1 Gemmatimonadales bacterium | reverse complement strand
GACCGTGCGCGTGAGCAGATGATCGAAGAAGTCGCGGTCCTTGAATCGTTCGGGCGTGAGGTACAGGATCTCTCCCTCGCCGTCCGCCACCTGGCGCGCCGTCTCCCGCGTCTCGCTGGCGGAGAGATGCGAGTGCATGGCAAGGGCATCCACGCCGTGCGCCTGAAGCTTGTCCTGCTGGTCCTTCATCAAGGCGAGGAGGGGGCTGACGACGACCGTGAGGCCCGGCAGCAGGAGCGCGGGGAGCTGATACACGATCGACTTGCCGCTTCCGGTGGGCATCACGACGAGCGTGTCGCGCCCCTCGAGCGCGGCGCGTATCGGCTCCCACTGACCGGGTCGAAAGTCGTCATGGCCGAAGCGCTCGCGCAACACAGCGCGAGCGCGGGCCTTGGAGCTTGCCGTTGACATGTGCGGGGAATGGGCAGAAACCGGGCCTGTGCGGCAATGCCGGATGATGGGAACCGCATCGCCCTTCGCGCGCGTACTATTAGCACACCCTCTTCGCTGACTCTCGATGCTCATCCGCCGACCGCCCGACATCGCCTCTTCGGAGATCACGCCCGAATCCGAGTACCTCGCCCGCCGCGAGTTCATCGCGCGGGCCGGCGGACTTGGCGCCGCATTCGCCGGCGCGGCGCTGCTCGGCGGGCTTGGCTGCGGCACGGGTGACGCGCGCAACGCGAAAGGGGCGGGCGGCGCCGTGGCCGGTTCGGCGGCCGGCCGCACCGCAGGCGACGACAAGCCAAACTCGTACGAGGACATCACCAGCTACAACAACTACTACGAATTCGGTACCGACAAGACAGATCCGAAGGAGAACGCGCAGCAGTTCCGCACGCGTCCGTGGACCGTCGCCGTGGACGGCCTGGTGAAGAAGCCCGGCACATTCGCGTTCGAGGACCTGGTGACGCCGCACAAGGTGGAGGAACGCATCTACCGGCTGCGCTGCGTGGAGGCGTGGTCGATGGTGATTCCGTGGCAGGGGATCCCGCTGCGCGACATGATCGCGCGGTTCGAGCCGCTGCCGAGCGCGAAGTTCGTCACCTTCACCACCCTGCTCGACCCGCAGCAGATGCCGGGGCAGCGCCGCCGCATCCTGGACTGGCCGTACGTGGACGCCCTGCGCATGGACGAGGCGACGCATCCGCTCACCCTGATCGCGACCGGCCTCTATGGAAAGCCGCTGCCCAACCAGAACGGTGCGCCACTGCGGCTCGTGGTGCCGTGGAAGTATGGCTTCAAGGGAGTGAAGTCGATCGTGAAGATCTCCTTCGTCGCCGACCAGCCGAAGACAACCTGGAACGAGGCCGCGCCGGACGAATACGGCTTCTACGCGAACGTGAACCCCGAGGTGGATCACCCGCGCTGGACGCAAAGCCGCGAGCGCCGGATCGGCGAGTTCCGCCGCCGGGAGACGCTGATGTTCAACGGCTACGCCGACCAGGTGGCGAGCCTGTACCGCGGCATGGACCTGCGGAGGAACTTCTGACCTCGCAGTCGAAGGTCCTGCTGCACCCCGCCGTTCGTGTCCTCGTCTTCTCGCTCTGTCTCGTTCCGGCCGCGCACCTCACGCTGGACTGGCTGGCGGAGCTCGGGCTGCTCGACGCCTGGCGCAGCTCGCTCGGCGCGGACCAGATCCGCGCCACCGAACTGCGCACGGGGCTGTGGACGCTGCGCTTCCTCGCGATCACCCTGGCCGTCACGCCGGCCCGGCAGCTGCTCGGCCTCGGTGCGCTGGCAAAGTACCGGCGGACGTTCGGGCTCTTCGCCTTCTTCTATGCGTGCGTGCACGTGGCAACGTGGACGTGGGCCGACACGAACTTCGATCTCCCGTTCATGGGGAAGGAGATCGTGAAGCACAAATACATCCTCGTCGGCATGCTGACCTTCGTGCTGCTGATACCGCTCGCC
>JBBQDE010000479.1:0-1918 GCA_038319425.1 Gemmatimonadales bacterium | reverse complement strand
GCGAAGTTGAGGATGCCGAAGTCGTCCCGGAAATCGAGCTTCCTGGTGCCGGCGGCGGCGAGCACGCAGCCGGACATCGTGGTCGTGAGGCCGAGCGCGGCGGCTCCCGCGGCGGCCAGCTTGAGAAACTCGCGGCGGTTGCTGCCGCCCCACGGCGTGCCGAGGGCAGCGCTTGCGTCGGTGTCGACGCGGACGGTCTGATCGATTGGAGTCATGAGATGCCTATTGTGCGAAGGCCTTCTTGAGCGCGTCGGCGGCCATGCCTTCGGCATCCTTCGCCTTGTCGTGCACGGCACCCATGCCGAAGAACTCGTGCGTCACGCCGTCGTACGTCTTCTGGGTGACGGTCACGCCGGCGGCCTGGAGCTTCTGCGCGAGCATCTCACCGTCGCTGCGCAGCGGATCGATCTGCGCGTTGATGATCGTCGTCGCCGGGAGCCCCTGAAGGTTGGCCGCGACGAGATTGATGCGCGGATCCTGGCGATCGGCGGCGTTGCGCAGATAGTTGTCGAAGAACCACGACATCATGGGCCGGTTCAGCGGCTTCGCGGTTGCGTTCTCGACGTACGACGGCGTGGTGGTGTCGCTGCCCGCGATCGGATACACCGAGACGATGGCGAGCGGCATCTGGAGCTTCTTGTCGCGCGCGGCGATCGCGGTGGCGACAGCCAGCCCGCCGCCGGCGCTCTCACCCGCGAGCGCGACACGCTTCGGGTCGCCCTTCAGCGAGCTCGCGTTCTTCAGCGCCCACTCGTAGACCGCGACGGCGTCGTCGTGTGCAGCCGGGAACTTGTGCTCCGGTCCCTGGCGATAGTCGGCCGAGATGACGATGGCGTTCGCCATCATCGCGAGCGCGCGGGCGCCGCCGTCGTAGACGTCCTTGGTGGCGATGACCCATCCGCCGCCATGATAGTACACGATGACGGGGAACGGACCGGCACCGGTGGGCGTGTAGATGTTGGCCGGCAAGTTGCCCGCCGCGCCCGGGACGCTGCGGTTGGTGAGCGTCACGCCCGGCGGCGGCGCCGCCGGCTTGCCCTGCTTGGCGAGGAGCGCCTTCACCGCGTCGGTGGGCGTCGGCTGCTTGCGCGCTTCAGCCGCGGCGAGCGTCTCGATCGGCTTGCCGTGCAATGCGGCGAGCTCGTCGAGCACCGCCTGCATCTGCGCATCCGGCTGCGCCGGCCCGGTTCGCGCGGCGCTGTCACGCGCCGGCTTCATCGTCGCTGAATCCATGGTACTTGCCTCCTTGTCGGTCTTGCCACACGCGACGAGGGCCAATCCGGCCACGGTCGCTGTGGCGAGAGCGGTCGCGCGCCATGCGCGCGTCCACGTGACGTCTCCCATTCCCCACTCCTCCCGTCCCTGACGGTCACTGTCCGATGGCGCGCTGCGCGGCGTGCGAATCACGCGTTGCGGTCGCTACGGTGCGGGCAAGGGCAGGATCGGTGCCGACCTCGATCTCATTGTGCGCGGGGGAGACTGTGGCGGGCTGGTGTGGAACTCTCTGCGGCGATCATGGCTACTGGCCGCATGTTCCCCGCCCTCGCCGACCTCGCAGCTGCGCTGACCGATCGTCCGCTCCTTGCCGTGGCGGGCGCGTATGCCGGCGGGCTGTTGACGAGCTTCACGCCCTGTTTATACCCGATGATCCCCGTGACGGCGGCAATCGTTGGCGGTGGGGAGGGCACGAGCAGCCGCGGCCGGCGCTCGTCGCTCGTGCTCACGTACGTGGCCGGCCTCTCCGCGACGTACGCCACGCTCGGACTCGTAGCCGGCATGACGGGCACGATGTTCGGCGCCACGAGCACGAATCCGTGGCTCTCGTTCGCGATGGCGAATGTGATGCTCGCGGCGGCGGCGATGATGCTCGACCTCATTCCCGCGTTCGTGCCGGCGCGGCTGCAGGCGCGCGCCGCGG
>JBBQDE010000478.1:0-1923 GCA_038319425.1 Gemmatimonadales bacterium | reverse complement strand
GCGCCGTGCCGTTGTGGTGCACCATCGTGCGGTACTTCTTCCCGTCGACGTAGAACGAGTCGACCATCAGCCCCGGCGCGATCTCGGTTGGGGTATCGATGAGGCGGTCGTAGTTCTCGAATCGGTAGTCGCGCTGGTCGGCGGTCCGCGTATCGCCGTTCATGATGTGCCAGCCCGCCGGCGGCGTGATGCGCAGCGTGACCGGATCTGGCTTGTGCCCTTCGACGTACATGAAGAGCGATGCGCCGTTCCAGTTCGCGTGCGCCGTGTCGAGGACGCTGAACGTGCCAGACAGCGCGTTGTCGAACGACCGGTAGCGGATGCGAGCAGCACGGCCTCGCGTCGTCACAACCCAGCGCGCCCCGTCCGTCTTCGTCCAGGCGAGTGGCGAACCGGCTGAATCGGTGACTCGGAAGTCCTGGATGTTCTTCGCGAAGTCCATCTTCGCGTACCGGCCCGGCGACCACACCGGAAGCTGAAGCGCGAGCGTCGATCCGGCGTGACTGGACACGTCCATCTCGATCTCGTACAGGTGCGCCGCGGGATCGGGCATCGCGATGCGATACGCGATGCGGACCGGGCGCGCCGACTGCGCGAGCGCGCCCGGCTGGAAGAACAGGGCGCAACCGAGGAGCGCGAACACGCGAACGAATCGAGACACGAGTACCGGCGTTGGAGGATGATCGACGAACGCCCGCCCGGACCGAGTCCGGACGGGCGCTGGAAATTCCGTCGTCGCACTGCGCGCCGCAAGCGGCGCGCAGTCACCCGGTCACGGCTTCTTCGCCGCGGAGTCGCGCTTCGCGTCGAGGAGCTTCTTGTTCTCCTTGTGATGCAGCGCCTGCGCCTTGAGACCGCCGTGCTTCTCGGCGTCGAACACCTCGCCGGTCATGGCGTCGATCTTGACCGTGCTTTCGCCCTTGTTCTTGTTGAGGACCTGCACCGTGTAGAGCAGCCGTCCGTCGGTAGTCTCGAGCTCTCCGGAGCTGACCTCGCCGCGGTCCGCGTGGAGGCGGGCGATGGCGAAGGCGGAGTCAGCAGAGATCCTGGCGGTGTTCGCGAGGCTCGGCGCGACCTTGACCTTCATGACCGGCGCGGTCGTCGGCTGGACCTGCCCATTGGCGGTGGACGTGGTGCTCTGACCGGCGGCGGGAAGGGCGATCGCGGCCGCGAAGGCCGTGGCGATGAAGAATTTGTTCATGCTGTGCATCTCCTGATTGGGGTGCGACTCAGCCAGCCGACACGGGGTCGGCCGCATCACATCTCCCAGCAGGTTGCGTGCACGACAAGCGTGCTCGAGGGCGATTTTCTCTCGTTCACACGCCGCGGAACGTCGGTGGCCGCTTCTCGCGGAACGCGGTCATCGCTGCCGCGACATCCCCAGTGGTGAAGCAGTACTTGATATTGGTGAGCTCGTTACGCAACGCGGTGTCGAGTGACCAATCGAATGTCTCGGCGAGCAGCCGCTTCGTGAGCGCGTGCGCGATGGGCGCGCCGGCGGCGAGTCGTGCGGCATACGTCGCCGAAGCAGATGCAAGCTCCGCATCCGGCACCACCGTCGCGGCGAGCCCGATGCGCTCGGCCTCGGCGGCATCCACGTCGCGGCCGCTCAGCAGGATGTCGGCGGCGCGCGAGAGGCCGACGTGACGCGGAAGGAAGTAGCTCACACCGGCATCGGGGCTGAGGCCGCGGCGCACGTACCCCGCGGTCAACTTCGCCGAGGCGGCCACGAGCCGGATGTCGCAGGCGAGGGCAAGCCCGAATCCGGCGCCGGCGGCCGCTCCGTTCACGGCGGCGATCACCGGCTTCTCGCAGGCCACCACGCTGCGTACCCACTTGCCCACCCACGCGTACGGATCGAGCCGGTCGGCGCGCGATTCGGTGGGCAGCTCGGGTGGCGCGGAGAGATCGAGCCCGGCGCAG
>JBBQDE010000477.1:0-1932 GCA_038319425.1 Gemmatimonadales bacterium | reverse complement strand
TGTCGGTGGACAACACGAAGTTCGCCGTGAACCTGGTGGTCTATGCGCTCACGCGCTGACCACCGCCGCGCCGGCGAGTGGGTCCTGCGCGCGCTGCTCGTGGCGCTTCTCGCACTCGCGCTCTGGCGCGCGCTGCATGAGGCGCCCACCGGCGCCGTATCTCGTGTGGTGCGGTCTCGCGACCTGCCGCGCCTCCTGGACGAAGCGACGCGTGGCGCGCGCGTCGGCGCGATCGAGCTGACCGTGGACTCGCTGC
The DNA here is from genome assembly GCA_038319425.1 of Gemmatimonadales bacterium. Taxonomy (GTDB): domain Bacteria; phylum Gemmatimonadota; class Gemmatimonadetes; order Gemmatimonadales; family Gemmatimonadaceae; genus AG11. The sequence continues at coordinate 1,676 of JBBQDE010000477.1, read as the reverse complement.
CCACGCCGGTGCAGCGAGCGTGGCTCGCGGCGCTGCACGGGGCGGGGGTGCCGGTGCGCTGGCGCGGTGCGCTTGCAACGCTCGCGGTGTCGGCTGAGCGCGTGCGGGAACCGGGTGCGCCGGTGCGACTGCTCCTCGCGACCGACACCGGCGCCGTCGTCTCGGTCACCGATTCCGCCGGCGCGCTCGATTCGCTGCGCGCGCCAAGCGGTGGCGGTACGCTGGAAGCTTCGGACGTCGTGGGTCCCGTGCACGCGCGCGTCGGCGCATCCGCAGCGACCGTGGCCGTGCCGGACGCCGCCGCGCGCCGCGATGTGCTCGTGCTCGGACGCGCGAGCTGGGAGAGCAAGTTCGTGCTCGCCGCGCTCGCCGAGGCTGGGTGGGCCGTGCGCGCGCGGCTGCCGGCGGCGCCAGGCGTCGCGGTCGTGGACGCGGCGCTGCTGCCGATCGACACGTCGCGCTACGACGCGGTCGTGGCGCTGGACTCGACGGCCGCCGACCTCGCGCCGGCCATCGCGCGTTTCGTCGGCCAGGGGGGTGGGCTGGTGGTGGCGGGCGATGCGACGACGCTCGGGTCGTTCCGGAGCATCACGCCCGCGCGGGTCGGGGTCCGTCGCCCAGGTCGCATTCTCCTCGACGCGGATTCGGCGACGCGGGCCGATCTGCCGCTTCGGCCGCTCGGCGCACTGCGCGCCGATGCCGTCGAGCTGGAACGCCAGCCCGGCGGAGTCGCCGCGGTCGTGCGCCGCGCCGGGTCGGGACGCGTGCTGGCGATCGGCTATGACGAGAGCTGGCGCTGGCGCATGCTCGGCGGCGCGAGCGGGCCGGCGGCGCATCGACGCTGGTGGTCGCGCACGGTGGGCCTCGTCGCCCCGGACCACGACGTGCCGCGCGACGCGAGCGTCGGCAGGGATGGCGCGCCGGTCGCCTCACTCGTGAGCGCGCTGGGTCCGCCATCGCCGGCTGTATCGATCGCCGATGGGTCGCGCTCCGATGCGCTGCCCGTCGCGTTGCTCGTGCTGCTCGCGCTCGCCCTGCTTGCCGAGACCGCGTCGCGCCGCTTTCGTGGTGCACGATGAAGAGCGTCGCCTACATCTCGAGCGCCGATTGCGGCCGGCACGATACCGGCTGGGGACATCCCGAGCACGTCGGCCGCCTGCGGGCGATTCCACGCGCGCTGCGCGAGGACCCCGACCTCTTTCATCTGCTCGATCATCGCGAGTCGCGGCACGCCACCGCCGAGGAGCTCGCGCTGGCGCACGACGCGTCGTACGTCGACACAGTGCGCGAGATGGCCCAGTCGGGCGGTGGGCGCCTGGACGCTGACACGGTCGTGAGTGAAGGCTCGTGGGCAGCCGCGACTGCGGGCACCGGCGCAGTGCTCGACGCGATCGACCTGGCGTTCGGCGACGGGCCGCGGCGGAGCTTCTGCGCGGTGCGTCCGCCCGGCCATCACGCCCTGCATTCGGCGGCGATGGGCTTCTGCCTGTTCGGCAACGTCGCCGTGGGCGCGCACTACGCGCGCGCGACGCACGGCGCCGAGCGGGTGCTCATCGTGGACTGGGACGTCCATCATGGCAACGGCACGCAGGCGCTCGTCGAGCATACGGCCGACATCCACTTCGTCTCGATGCATCAGTGGCCCTGGTACCCGGGCACCGGCGCCGCCTCGGACC
>JBBQDE010000476.1:0-1946 GCA_038319425.1 Gemmatimonadales bacterium | reverse complement strand
CCCGCCGTCCTCCGCGCGCGATGGAATATGCCACGCTTTCCGCGGTGTGGGGCACCTTGACACAGGCGATCTCCACGCCGCTGCCGAGATCGTGCGCGGCACCCGGTGCCAGCTCCACCACGGTGACGCCGAAGCCGGGCTCTCGGAGCCATGCGCCGTGCAGCACCGCCATGCGCTCGAGAAGGTCGGCCGTGCCCGACGGTCCGACAATCGTGAGTGGCGCGGACCGAGGCGGGAGCTGGCCGTATCGCCATGCCTGGACGAGCGTGGCAAAATCGCTGATGTGGTCCGTGTGGAAATGCGAAAAGGCCACGTGCGTGATGCCGGCCCAGTCGAGCCCCTGCTCGACGAGTCGGTGCGCGATGCCGCTGCCACAGTCGAGCAGCAGCCGGACTTCGCCCGCCTCGAGCAGGTATCCGGAGCAGACGCGCAACGGGGACAGCGAGACGGTGCCGGTGCCGAGCGTCACGAGACGCATCAGCGTCGCGTCGCGGCCGTCACGTGGCCGCGCCGGCCTCCTCCCCCACCGGCTCGAGCAAGACGTCTCCCGGCTCCGACTCCGTGGACGGCCCACGCATGCGCACGCTCACCAGCGACGAGACGCCCGGCTCCTGCATCGTCACGCCATACACGGCGTCGCCCGCCTCGGTGGTGGTGCGCGGATTGTGCGTGATCACGATGAACTGCGTGCGGCTCTTGAACTGGTTGAGCATCCGCACGAAGCGTCCCACGTTCGCGTCGTCGAGCGGCGCGTCCACTTCGTCGAGCAGGCAGAAGGGGCTCGGCTTGGTGAGGAAGATGCCGAACAGGAGCGAGAGGGCGACGAGAGCGCGCTCGCCGCTCGACAGGAGGTTGATGCGCTGCGTCTTCTTGCCGCGCGGCGACGCATGGATCTCGATGTCGCAATCCAGCGGCGCGTCGGGGTTCTCCAGTCGCAGGTCGCACTCCCCGCCGCCGAACAGCGAGATGAAGATCGTGCGGAAGTTCTCGCGCACCTGGATGAAGGTGGCCAGGAACAGCTCGCGCGCCGTCGCGTCGATCTCCTTGATGGCCTGCAGCAACGACGCCTTGGCGTCGGCAAGATCCGCGCGCTGGGTGACGAGGAAGTCGTGGCGCCGCGCCGTCTCGTCGTGCTCTTCGATCGCGAGCGCATTCACCGGACCAAGCTGCTCGATCTGGCGGCGGAGCTCCACCGCTTCCGCCTGGAGGGACTCGTCGTCGATGTCCATGGGCGGCACCTCGGCCAGCATCTCATCGAGCGGCCGCCTCCATTCCGTCTCGAGCCGCTCGCGAATCGCCGTTCGACGGCCGGACAGCTCGGTGAACCGTAGCTCGGCGTGATGCAGCTCGTCGCTCACGGCTGTGGAGCGCCGCCGAATCTCGCCGAGCGTGTGGTCGGCGGTCATGAGCGCATCGTCCGCGGCGCGCACGCCCGCCTCGGCATCGAGGAGATTCGCCTCGCCTTCAGCGAGGGTGGCGTCGCGCACCTCGAGATCGATCGTCCACGTACCCATCTGCTCGGCGAGCGCTTTGTCGGACTTCGCGAGCTCGGCGAGCTCCTCGCGCAACTGCGCGAGTCGATTGGAGGCGGTGGCCACTTCCTGGGTGAGGCGCCGCTCCCGGTCTACCGCCATCTGCACGCGAGCCCGGGCCTGCGCCTGTTCCACCTGCCACTTCGTTCGCAGCTCGCGCACCTGTTCCTGGCTCTGCTCGGCGTTGGCGGCGCGGGCGCGTGCCGCCACGATCGCCGCCTCGAGCACCGCGGCCTGTTTTCCGAGGACGGCAGCGTCAGCGTCCAGCGCCGCGCCGCGCTCGGAGAGCTCGGCGGCACGCGCCGAGAGACGGTCGGCCAGGACTGCGGCATCCTGCGCTTCCTTGCGCGCGCGCGCGACGCGGCGCGTGAGCTCGGTGTGCTGTTCGGTGGCCGCGCGGGCGCGTTGCTGCGC
>JBBQDE010000475.1:0-1967 GCA_038319425.1 Gemmatimonadales bacterium | reverse complement strand
TTGGCATCCGGCGGGCGTGGAGGAGTATGGCTACGCCGCGCCCGATCCGCTCGACCCCGACATCGTGTACGGCGGCAAGATCACGCGGTGGGATCGGCGTACCGGCGACGTGCAGCACGTGAGCCCGAAGGCGCTCCGGTCGCCCGACTATCGCGTCGTGCGCACTCAGCCCGTGGTGTTCTCGATGGCCGATCCGCGGGCGCTGTACTTCGCGTCGAACGTGGTATGGAAGACCCGTGACGGCGGCCAGCATTGGGCGCAGGTCAGTCCCGACCTGACGCGCCCGACGTGGCGCATGCCAGCGGTGCTCGGCGCATTCACCACTGCGGATCCCGAGAAGGGCGCGCACCGCGGCGTCATCTACACCATCGCGCCGTCGTATGATGATGCGAACGTGGTGTGGGCGGGCACCGACGACGGCCTCATTCACGTCACGCGCGACGGCGGCGCGCACTGGCGCGACGTCACGCCGCCGGCGTTGCGCGACCGGCCGTGGGCGAAGATCTCGCTGATGGACGCGTCGCACTTCGATGCCGGGACGGCCTATGCCGCCGTGAACACGTTCCGCCTGGACGACCTTCGGCCACACATCTTCCGCACGCATGATGGCGGCGCGAGCTGGACGGAGATCGTCACTGGCCTGCCCAATGGCGACATCGTGAACGTCGTGCGCGAGGATCCGAAGCGCCGCGAGCTGCTCTACGCCGGCACCGAGCGCGCCGTCTACGTGTCGTTCGACGATGGCGACCACTGGATGCCGCTGCGCCTGAACATGCCGGCGACGTCGATTCGCGATCTCGTGGTGAAGGACGACGACATCGCCGTGGCCACCCACGGCCGGTCGTTCTGGATCCTCGACGACGTGGGTGCGCTGCGTGGCTTCCAGCCCGCAACCCTCTCCACCGACGTCGTGCTGTTCGCGCCGGCGCGCGCGACGCGCGTGCGCTGGAACAAGAACACCGACACGCCGATCCCGCAGGAAGAGCCCGCGGGAGACAATCCTCCCGACGGCGCGATCCTCGACTACTACCTGCGGTCGCCCGCCGACGTCGTCACGCTCGAGATCGTGGATGCTTCGGGTGGCATCGTGCGACGGTTTCGCAACACCGATTCCGTGGAGACGCCGATTGCCGGCCGCAACATCCCCGACTACTGGATCCGGCCGCCGCAGCGTCTCTCTGCGTCGGCGGGGGTGCATCGCTTTGTCTGGGACTTCCACTACCCGACTCCCGCCGTGCAGCGGTTCGAGTATCCCATATCGGCCACCTACATGAACACGCCGCGTGAGCCACGCGGCCCGTGGGCGCCGCCCGGCATATACACCATTCGGCTCACGGCGAACGGCCGCACCGTGACGCAGCGCCTCGTGCTTCGCATGGATCCGCGTGTGAAGACGCCGATGACTGGCCTGGTGCGCCAGTTCGCGCTCGGCACGCAACTCGCCGCGGCGATCGAGCGCGCAGCCGCGGCTGGGCGCGTCGCGGCTGCGACGGCGACCACGCCTGGCGCGGGACGCTCGCCGGCCGCCGACAGCCTGGGTCGCGTCGCCGGTGAGCTCGCGCAGCTCTACGGCGTGGTGCAGGGCTCGGACGCCGCGCCGACACCGCAGACCGAAGCGACCGTCGCGGATCGACTTCGCGCGCTCGATGCGCTGCTCGCGGGGAGGAAGGACTAGCTGTCGCTACCGGAGAGGTTGTTTCTTGGCGGAGAGGCGACTGATCGGCGGTCGGCGGCCATCGGCGGAGTGAGGGCGCGTGGAGGAGGCGGCTGTGAGGACGGCGCCCCGCGCGCCAGCGCGGGCCGCGGAGGAGCGGGAGGGTTTGACCTAGGCCCATTCGCGGAGCGCGGTCTGGATGAAGCGCTCCGCTTTGCCATTCGTGCGTGGCGTGTAGGGCCGCGTCCGCAGGTGGCGAAGCCCCAGCGTGGCGAGGGCGGCCGCGTAGCGCGATCGCACGTAGCAGAAGGCA
>JBBQDE010000474.1:0-1983 GCA_038319425.1 Gemmatimonadales bacterium | reverse complement strand
GGCCAATCCCTGCCGCGGCTTCACGCCAGCCATGATGCTCAACCCGCCGGCGAGCATCATCGCGCCGGCGGCCTGGACGGCCGCGTCGGGCGCCGGCGTGCCCTTCGTCGCGGCGTACTGGCTGAGCATGTGTTGATTCTTGAAGTGATTGATGCCGTTGTAGGCGAAATAACCGCCGAAGATCGCCCGGCCGAGAACGAAGAGTGCACGCATGGACATCCTCCTGTTGAGTCAGACTCGCACGAAATCCTGATGCACCCTTCGTTCCGGCCCGCGAGCTTGCTGAGGTAATGACCGCGACAGCCCCATCGGGCGACGAGCCAGGCCTCACGCAACGGCCGTCTTCAACGCGTGCTCGATGTGCGCGGAGTGATGGCGGCAGTGCCACGCGTACATCGCGATGGACTCCTCCAGCGCCACCTGGCCCCACTCGGGATGCGTGAACGTCTTCCGGAAATCGGTCTCCGGCAGCGCGCGCAGGAACGTGATCCAGCGAGTGTGCAACGCCTCGAGCAGCGCGAGCGACATCTCGACGGCTCCGGTCTTCGCCTCCGGGAGCTCCGCCCACAACTGCTCCTCGTACGTCTTGATCGCCGGCTGATCCTCAGTCACCGCGAGCTTCATGCGGATGTAGGCGTTGAGGTGGCTGTCGGGCACGTGATGGACGACCTGACGGATCGTCCAGCCGCCGGGCCGATACGGGGTGTCGAGCTGCGCGTCGGTCAATCCGGCGACAAGCGATCGAAAACGCGACGGCGTCTTCTCGATGATGTCGAGGAACGACGCACGCTCCGCTGTAGTGAGCGGCGCCGGTCGGCGCGGCAGCCGGCCGACGGGATACTTGAGCGTCTCCAATTCGTCCATGATGGTCTCCGTACAAGGCGAGCTACAATTCTCGCGCGAGGCATCCCTATGTTAAGAGCATCCGTTCATTTCGGCGTCGCACTCTCATTCATGATCCTCATGCTGCCGGCTCATGACCCGCAGCCACTGTTTGCGCAAACGGGGGGCGGCGGCGGTGGAGGCCAGCGCGGCGGCGGTGCGGGAGCCGCGGGCGCGGCGCAGCCCGGCGGGCGGGCCGCATCGATTGACGATCGCACCAGCGGCATGCAGAAGATCGACGGCTACTTCCCGCTCTACTGGGACGAGCGCACGGGATCGATGTTCCTCGAGATCCCGAGGCTCGATGCGCCGTTCCTCCTCTCCACCGGCCTGGCGGCCGGCCTCGGCTCCAACGACATCGGACTCGATCGCGGCCAGGGCGGCCAGGGGAAGGTCGTGTCCTTTCAGCGCATCGGCCCGAAGGTCCTGCTGGTCCAGGGCAACGAGAACTTCCGTTCGACGAGCGCGAATCCTGCTGAGCGCAAATCGGTCGAAGACTCCTTCGCCACGTCGATCCTCTGGGGCTTCACCGTGGCCGGAGACAGCAACGGGCGCGTCCTTGTGGACGCGTCGGACTTTCTGCTGCGCGACATTCACGGCGCCGGCGGCGCGCTCCGGCCAGGCACCTACCGCGTCGATCGCACCCGCAGCGCGTTCTACCTGCCGCGCACGAAGGCATTCCCGAAGAACACCGAAGTCGAAATGATCCTGACGTTCGTCGCGGAGGCGGCAGGCGGGCGCGGGGGCGGCGGCGGCGGTCCGCAGCAGGGGCCGGCGCCCATCGGCGACGGCGGCGCGGGCCGTGGTGGCGGTGGCGGGCGAGGCGGCGGGCTCTTCTCCGGATCGGTGGCGAGCGTCACACCGACGGCCGACTCGGTGACCATGCGCGAACACGTGTCGTTCGTGGAGCTGCCGGACAACAACTACAAGCCGCGCTGGGACGATCCGCGCGCAGGCTATGGCGGCATCAACTACGTCGACTACAGCACGCCGATCGGCGAGCCGATGCAGATGCACTACGTCCGCCGCCATCGTCTCGAGAAGAAAGATCCGGGCGCCGCGATGAGCGAGGCGGTGAAGCCGATTCAGTACTGGGTGGAC
>JBBQDE010000473.1:0-2003 GCA_038319425.1 Gemmatimonadales bacterium | reverse complement strand
GGCGCGGTGTTCGTCAATCCCGCCGAGCGGCTCAACGACCTGATCGCCACGACCGTGTGGGGCACCCCGTCGGCGCGCGACGCGCACCGCATCCCGCAGCTTCCGGTCGCCGAGGTGAAGCGGAGCGACGGCGATGCGATCCGCCTGCGGCTCGCCGGTGGCGCCACGCGGCGCGTACGGCTCAGCGCCGAGACGCGCCAGGGATGGAAGCCGCTTCGGCTCGTCGTCGCGCGCATTCCCGCCGGGATGGATCGTTCGTCGAATGCGTCCTTCGTGCTGTTCGGCGGCCACATCGATGCCTGGTACCATGGCGGCACCGACGAGGGCGCGTCGAACGCGGCGATGCTCGAGATCGCGCGTGCGTTCCACGCGCAGCGCGCGCACCTTCGGCGCGGACTCGTCGTCGCCTGGTGGCCGGGCCACAGTAATGGTCGCTACGCCGGCTCCACCTGGTTCGCCGATCACCACTTCACCGAGCTGCGCGACCAGGCGATCGCCTACGTGAACGTGGACGGCATCGGCCAGATGGGCGCGAAGACGTACAGCGCCGCCACGACCGCGTCGCTCGCGGGGCTCGCGTCGAGCGTCGTGCGCACCCGCGCCGGCGTGAGCGACCTGCGCGTCGGGCGTCCCGGACGCGATTCCGACCAGTCGTTCAACGGCATCGGGCTTCCCTTGCTTCAGTTCAACGAGAACCGCGCCACGGAAGACGGCGGCTACTGGTGGTGGCACACGCCGGACGACACCTACGACAAGATCGACTTCCCGGTGCTGAAGCGCGACACCGACCTCTATATAGATGCGATCGCCGCGCTGACGGTGGCGCCCGTTCCGCCGATCGATGCGGTGGCCGAGGTGACCGCGTTGGACGCGATGCTCACGCAGCGGCAGGCGATGTCGGGCGGGCGGCTCGATCTCTCCGTTCCGTTGCAGCGGCAGGCGAGACTGCTCGCGCTGGTGCGCGACATCCAGCCGCGGCTCGCCGTCGCGGGGCACGCCGGCGGGGATCCGGGGCTCGCACTGGTGCGGATACTCCGTCCGGTGCACCGGGTCATCTACACGCTCGGCGGCGAATACCACCCCGATCCCGCCATGGGCTTCGGGCCGTTGCCTGGACTCGCCGGAGCGCGGAGTCTCGCCGGCACCCTGCACGATGACGACCGCGGCTTCGTCGAGACGTCACTCGTGCGCGAGCGGAATCGGCTGGTGGACGCGCTGGATCAGGCGATCGAGCTGGGAGAGCGAGTGCGGCGGGGGATGGGTCGGTAGGACGGCATTCCGGCGCGTGAGCGGGACCACGGGCTGCGCGCCGTACGATGAACGTGTCACCGCCCGCCGATCGAGAATGCCACGAGCTCCGCGGTCTCGCCCCCGCCGCTGGCAATCACCACGTACTGCGTGCCGTCCGCCGTGCGATACGTGATCGGGTTCGCGTAGCCGCGCCCCGCCGGCAGCGTGTGCTGCCAAAGCACACGACCATCGCGCGTGTCGAGCGCGTACAGCACATCACCTCCGCCCGTGGCAAATAGCAATCCGCCCCTGGTCACCGTGCCGCCCACTGCACCGGCCACGCCGAGCGGCGGAAGGGCGACGCCTTTCAGCAACGGGTGAGCGCGGAGCGCGGGCGTGTCCCCGAGGGTCACCTGCCAGCGGCGTGCGCCGGTGTTCAGGTCGATCGCCGTCATGTTGCCGTACGGCGGCTTGATCAACGGAAGCTGCTCGGGCGGGGCGTGGTCCGCACTGCCGGAGTCCGGGTCCACCGTCACGCCAAGGCCGCTGTGCACCAGGTCGGCGGTGTAGTCAAAGCCGATGGTGTCGTTCGGCACTCCCTTCTCGATCCGGTACATCACCGGATTGTCGGTGCCCTTCACGTAGAGCGTGTGCGTATCCGGATCGTAGGCCGTGCTCCCCCACCCGGCGCCGCCGATGGAGCCGGGCATCACGATGGTGCCCTGCATCGACGGCGGCGTGAAGATCGGGCCGCTGCGGTACTTCGAGAAGAC
>JBBQDE010000472.1:0-2005 GCA_038319425.1 Gemmatimonadales bacterium | reverse complement strand
GATGAAGGATGTCGTGCAGCGCGGCACCGCTGCGGGCTCGGTAGGCGCATCGTTCCGCATTCCCGCCGGCGGCAAGACGGGCACGACGAACGACGGCGCCGACGTATGGTACATCGGCTACACGTCGGATCTGGTCGCCGGCGTGTGGATGGGTCTGGACCGGCCGCAGAAGATCAAGGGCAACGCGCAGGGTGGCGTCCTCGCCGCGCCCGCATGGACCGCGTTCATGAACGAGGTCTATCGGCGCAAGCCGGCGCCGCCGGACTGGCCTCGTCCGGAAGGGATCGTCGTCCGGCAGATCGACCCGGTGAGCGGCATGCTCGCGGGGCCCGGCTGCTCCGGAGCGGTTGCCGAGTTCTACATCGCCGGCACGGATCCCACGCAGCCGTGCATCCCGAGCGCGTTCGGCGTCGGCGTCGACACGACGAACGGGTATCCGCCGGGCTACACGCCCATCCCTCGTCCGTCGAACCCCAACGACACCGGCTACTCTCGACCGCCCGTCGACGCGATCGTCATCCCAGGCGCGTCGCCCCTCCCGCGCGCCTCGCGCCCGGCGCGCGCGCCGCGCGACACGTCGCGCACCACGTTCTCGCGCGATTCCACCCGCGCGCCGCGCGACACCACCAATCCCTTCACCCTCCCGCCGGCCCGATGAGCGACTGGCAGCCGACCGACTGCCACGCGCACTCGACACACTCCGACGGGTCGCTCACGGTAGCAGAGGTGGTCGCGCGCGCGAGCGTGCTCGGCACGCGACCGAGCGTGACCGATCACATCTCGCGCGATGCGCCAACGGACGTGAGCTCGCTCGCCGCGGTGGAGCGCTATCTCGACGACCTCGATCACTATCCGGTGCTGCGCGGCGGAGAGTTCTGCTGGCATGACGCACTCTGGCGGGAGCTGTCCACGGAAACGGTGCACCGCTTTACGCATCGCGTGGGTTCGCTGCACAAGATCCGCCTCGCCGACGGGCAGCTCTTCCGCGCGTTCTCCACGCAGCTGCCCGACGCGCTGACGCCGGCGATGTACATGGATGCGCACGTCACGTCGCTCGAGTCGCTGGCGATGGAGATGCCCGTGGACATTCTCGCTCATCCCACCCTCGTGCCGCCGCCGCTTCGCGAGATCGATCCGATCGAGCTCTGGTCGGAGCGCGACGAGTCGCGAGCGGTCACCGCCCTCAAGCGCGCTGGCATCGCGTTCGAGATCTCGTCGCGCTATCCGCCACACGAGCGGCTGGTGCGCCGCGCCGCGGAGGCGGGGGTTCGCCTCTCGCTCGGCTCCGACGGCCATCGCGCCGAGCAGGTCGCGAACCTGTCCACGCCCCTCGCGATGGCGCGCCGCCTCGGCGTGCCCGATGAAGCGCTGTACGACCCCGCGCGCCACGGCTCGCGCACCGGTGCATACGACGGCTGACCGCACGGCGCCGCACCCGCGGGGCGACCGGTCGGCCCCGTGGACGCGCGCCCGGGCCCCAGTGGGCGATCGGGCGTGACGTTCGGCGTCCTGCATCAGTCGCAATGAAGAAGGCCGCTCTCCTTGTAGCGGCTGCGACGCCATCATAGCTTCCGCTGGAAGCGGTGTCCCGGGAGGTAGCTGTGATACTGGGGTGTCTGGCCCTGAACGCGTCCTTTGAGCCCCTGACCATGGTTCCCATGCGTCGGGCCCTCCGGCTCGTGATCGACGGCAAAGCCGAGATCATCGAGGCGGAGCAGGACAAGCTCGTGCGGTCAGAGCGGTTGACGATGCCCCGGCCGGCCGTCATCCGGCTCACGAAGTTCATTCACGTGCCTAGGCGCTTCCGCCGGCAGGTGACGAACACCTTTCTGTTCGCGCGCGATCACTACCGCTGCCAGTACTGCGGCCGGCCATCGATCGAGCTCAAGCCGCGCGAGGCGCTCACGCGCGATCACGTGATCCCGATCTCCCGTGGCGGCACGAATGACTGGACGAACGTGGTCACGGCCTGCTCGCCCTGCAACACGCGCAAGGGCAACCGACT
>JBBQDE010000471.1:0-2025 GCA_038319425.1 Gemmatimonadales bacterium | reverse complement strand
CGACGAATGACCGATCGACTCTCCACCGCCATCGCGGCGCCGCCGCGCGCACGCGTCGACGTGTGGCTGGCGGCCGCGGCCCTCGCCGTTGCCGCCGTCTACGTGCGGGTGATCTGGTTCACCCCTCCCGAAGCCACGCAGGGGCTTGCGCAGAAGATCTACTATCTGCATCTGCCGGCGGCACTCAACGCGTACATCGCGTTCGCTGTCGTCGCGGTCACGTCGGTGGTGTACCTCTGGCTGCGCGATCCGCGCGCCGACCGGGTGGCCGAGAGCTCCGCCGAAGTGGGGCTGCTGTTCACGACGGTGGTGCTCACCACCGGCCCGATCTGGGGCAAGCCGATCTGGGGGACCTGGTGGACGTGGGATGCGCGCCTCACGCTCACGCTCTTCCTCTGGTTCATCTATGCGGGCTATCTCGTGCTGCGCGGGGCGGTGAGCGAGCCGGAGATGCGGGCGCGCTATTCGGCCGTGCTCGGCATCCTCGGGGCGCTGCTCATCCCGTTCATCCACATGAGCGTGTACCTGTTCCGCACGCTGCATCCCATGCCGATCGTGCTCAAGCCCGAGCGTCCGTCGCTGCCGCCCGAGATGCTTCGCACGCTGCTGTTCAGCTTCGCGGCCTTTTTCCTGGTGTACGTGGCCATGCTGCGGGCGCGGTATGGCCTCGCGACGGAGCGGGCGGAGCTCGCCGAGCGCGAGGGTCTTTCGGACGGAGAACGCTGAGATGGCCGACACTGGCGCCTACTATCACGCCGCGTACATCGTGGCGGGCGTGCTCTACGTGTTGTACACCGTGAGCCTCGTCGCGCGCCGCCGGACGGTGCGGGCGCGCCTCGCCGCCATGCATCGCGGCGACGCAAGCTGATGGCGCGCGAATCCCCGCGTGGCGGCATCGTCCACCTCGTGGGAGCCGGGCCGGGCGATCCGGGGCTGCTGACCGTGCGTGGACGGGAACTGCTCGCGCGATGCGACGACATCGCCGCGGATGCGCTGGCGAACCCCGCCATCGTCGACGCCGCGCGGCTGGTGAACCCTGGCGTCGAGGTGCATGACGTGGGGAAGCGCGGGGGAAGCGGCGACTCGGCGAGCCAGGACACCATCAACGCCCTCCTCATCCGGCTCGCGCGCGAAGGCAAGCGCGTCGTGCGACTCAAGGGAGGCGACCCACTCGTCTTCGGCCGGGGCAGCGAAGAGGCGCAGGCACTCGCGGCGGCCGGCATCGCGTTCGAGATCGTGCCCGGTGTAACGGCGGGGGTGGCCGCGCCGGCATACGCCGGCATCCCGGTCACGCATCGTGGCGTGGCGACGTCGGTCACCTTCGTCACGGGACACGAGGATCCCGCGAAGGCGGATGCCCAGACCGACTGGACCGCGCTCGCGCGCGCCGGCGGGACGATCGTGCTCTACATGGGCGTGAAGACGCTGCCGCGCATCGCGGCGGCGCTGGTCGCCGGTGGCATGCCGCCCGACATGCCGGCGGCGGCGGTGCAGTGGGGCACGTATCCCCGCCAACGCACGGTTACCGCCACGGTGAGCACGCTCGCCGAGGCGATCGACGACGCGGGCCTCGGTGCTCCGGTGATCACCGTGATCGGCGCCGTCGTCGCGCTGCGCGACGAGATCGCCTGGTTCGACCGGCTGCCGCTGTTCGGGCGTCGCGTCGTGGTGACGCGCGCGTCGGCGCAAGCGAGTGGGCTGCGCGACGCGCTCGCTGCGCTTGGCGCCGACGTGCTGGACCTTCCGGCGCTGCGCGTCGAGCCGCTCGACCCGGCGTCGCTCGCCGCGGCGCTCGGGCGGCTGGGGCAGTACCAGTGGCTGGTTCTCACGAGTCAGAACGCCGTGGCCGTGCTGTGGGAGGCGATGCGCGCGGCCGTGTTGGATGCGCGCTCGCTCGCCGGAGTGCGCATCGCCTGCGTGGGGAGAACGACGAGCGACGCGCTGCTCGCGCGGGGGCTCGTCGCGGACGTGGTGCCCACGCGGTTCGTCGCGGAGGCAGTGCTCGACGCGCTGAGCGCGCGCGAT
>JBBQDE010000470.1:0-2029 GCA_038319425.1 Gemmatimonadales bacterium | reverse complement strand
GGCCGTGGAAGCGCTCCTCCCGGAGCGTCCGGACTTCGTTCTCAGCGGCATCAATCACGGGCAGAACATGGGCGAGGACGTGCTGTATTCCGGCACCGTCGCCGCGGCGATGGAAGGGCTGGCGCTCGGGATTCCCTCCATCGCGTTCTCCTTTGCCGGCGGCGACCTGCGAGCGGATCTCACCCACCTCAAGCAGCAGGTGAGCATCCTGACGCCGCTGCTGGCGCATCTCACGTCGCTCCCGGCGTTCCCGGCCAACACGCTGCTCAACGTGAACCTGCCCCCGGTGCCGGCCGACGGTGTGCGCGGGGCGCGGCTCACGCGTCTCGGGAGCCGAGTCTATTCCGGATCGCTCAAGCCGATGCGCGACCCGTGGGATCGTGACATCTTCTGGATCGGCGGTGGCTCCATCACGTGGACGGGTGAAGACAACTCCGACTTCCGCGCGATCCAGGACGGATTCGTGTCGATCACGCCTCTGCACCTCGACCTCACGAACTACAGCATGCTCGACTCGGCGGGGAGTTGGTGGCGGGAACCGTAGACGGCGCGATGGGCGGCGCGCGCCGCCGCCTGGTCGAGACCCTGCGTGAGAAGGGCATTCGCGACCTCGCCGTGCTGCGCGCGTTCGACCTCACGCGACGTCACGAGTTCGTGCCCACCGGCGTGCGCCATCGCGCGTACGAGGATTCGCCGCTGCCGATCGGAAGCGGGCAGACCATCTCGCAGCCGTCCATCCATGCGCGGTACCTGGAGCTCCTCCAGCTCACCGGGAGCGAGCGCGTGCTGGAGATCGGCACAGGATCGGGGTATCAGACCGTGCTGCTCTCCCACCTCGTCGCGCAGATCTTCACCATCGAACGGATTCCCGCCCTGTACACCATGGCGCGCGACGCGATCGCCCGCGCCGGCGCCAGGAACGTCTCGATGCTGCTCGGCGATGGTACCGTGGGGTGGCGCGAGTACGCGCCGTACGATGCGATTCTCGTCAGCGCCGGCGGCCCGACGGTGCCCCAGCCGCTCGTGGATCAACTTGCGGACGGAGGACGCATGCTCGTGCCTGTGGGTGCCATGGAGGAGCAGACGCTCAAACTGGTCACCCGACGCGGCGCCGACATCGAGTCGCGCGATGTCGCCCCGGTGCGGTTCGTTCCGCTCTACGGCACCCATGGCTGGGAGCAACGATAGGTGCACACGCTGCACATTCGGGTGGGCGGACGAGTGCAGGGCGTCGGCTTTCGCTGGTTCGTCCGCGAGGAGGCCCGCCGGCTCGGATTGAGCGGCTGGGTGACCAACCTGCCGAGCGGCGAGGTCGAAGTGCGCGCGGGAGGCGAGCGCTCGTCGCTGGAGCGCCTGCGGCGCGCCATCCAGGTGGGTCCGTCAGGTGCGAGCGTGGACCGGATGGAGGACGTCGCCGGGAGTGTCAGCGGATCGCTGCCGTATCCGTTCGACATCCATCGCTGACTTGTCCGACGACCCGTTGGCCGCCCGCGTGCGCCGCACGCTGCGCGACGTCCCCGACTTCCCGAAGCCGGGCATCGTCTTCAAGGACATCACGCCGGTTCTCGCCGACGCCACGTTCTTCGCCGACGTGATCGCCGCGATGGCAACGTGGTATAGGGGAAGCGGCGTGACCCATGTGGCGGGCGTCGAGAGCCGGGGCTTCATCCTCGCCGCGCCCATTGCCTGCGAGATGGGTGCGGGCTTCCTCCCGATCCGGAAGCCGGGCAAGCTTCCGTCGCAGACGATCGCGCGCGAGTACGCGCTGGAGTACGGAAGCGACCGCCTCGAGATTCATGCGGACGCGTGCGTCGCCGGGTCGCGCGTGTTGCTCGTGGACGACGTGCTCGCCACCGGCGGGACGGCGGCCGCGGCCGCGTCGCTGATCGAGGCGATCGGGAGCAAGTTGATCGGCTGCGCGTTCCTGCTTGCCATCGACTCCTTGCACGGCGCCGACCGGCTGGAGGGGCGGTCGGTCCGCGTGCTCCTGCACGTCTGATCAGCGGCGCGGTGACTGGCGGCACAGGGG
>JBBQDE010000469.1:0-2059 GCA_038319425.1 Gemmatimonadales bacterium | reverse complement strand
GTGCCTCCTTGAGCGATGTCCGGCGGCCGCTCACGCTCGCGGTGCTGCGCGCGCGGGCGGGCACTCGCATCGACCGACTGTTCGGGCCGGATGCGCCCATCGTGCGCGCGCTGGTCATCGCGGACATGTCGGCCGTGCCAGCCGAGCAACGCGACCGGTTCGCCGCCGCGGGACTGGTACACATGCTCAGCGTGTCCGGGCTTCACGTCGCGATCATCGCGCTTGCGCTAGAGCTGCTCGCGAGCGCGCTGCGCCTGCCGCGCACCCCGGCGCGCGTCGGCACGCTGCTGCTACTTGCGCTCTACGTCGCGGGCATCGGCGCGCCGCCGCCCGCCGTGCGCGCCGCGGTGATGCTCGGCCTTCTCGTCGTCAGCCGCGTCGCGCAGCGCCCAACATCGCCGTGGGCCGTGCTGGCCGTCGGTGGAGCGGCACCGCTCGTGGACGCCCGCACGGTGCTCGATCTCGGCTGGCAGTTGAGCGTCGCCGGCACCGTGGCGCTCGTTGCGGGCGGCGCGCTCGCGGCTCGCCTCATTCCCAAGGAATGGTCGGGATGGAAGCGGAACCTGGGCCGTGGTGTCACGGTCAGCGTGGTCGCCACCGCGGTCACAGCGCCCCTCGTCGCATGGACCTTCGGCCGGATCGCCCTGCTCGGGCCACTGACGAATCTCGTCGCCGACCCCGTGATGGCCGTCCTCCAGCCCGTGCTCTTCCTGGGGCTCTGCATTCCCATCGCACCGGTCGAGCGCATCGCCACCGATGCGGCGCACGTGCTCGTCGCCACGTTCGATGCGATCGCCGCGCACGCGGCCGCGGTGCCCGGTAGCGCGCCCAGCGTGCTGCCGACGACGCTGGCGGCGTGGGCCGGGGGAACGGCCGCGATTGCGGTCGTCGTCGCCTGCGTGTCCGAGCGTCCCGCACGCGCCGCGTTCGTCGCGCTGGCCTGTGTGGCGCTGATGGTGGCCGAAC
This sequence comes from Gemmatimonadales bacterium, assembly GCA_038319425.1. Taxonomy (GTDB): domain Bacteria; phylum Gemmatimonadota; class Gemmatimonadetes; order Gemmatimonadales; family Gemmatimonadaceae; genus AG11. The sequence goes on along the minus strand of JBBQDE010000469.1, from coordinate 1,093 downwards.
CGCTCATTGCCGCGGGACCGCGCGCCACCGAGCTCCACCTGCTCGACGTCGGGCAGGGCGACGCGATCGCGCTCCGCACGCGCGCCAACCACTGGATCGTCGTCGATGCGGGCCGAACCTGGGCCTCCGGCGACGCCGGACGCAGCGTGGTCGTGCCGTACATCACCCACCGCGGCGGATCGGTCGCCCTGTTCGTGCTGTCGCATCCGCACGCCGATCACGTCGGCGGGGCCGCCTCGCTCATTGCCGCGCTGCGGCCGGCCCGCTTCCTCGACCCCGGCTATGTGGGCACCACGCCGGCCTATCTCGCCGCGCTCCGTGAAGCACGGACCGACGCCATTCCGTGGCAGCGTGTCCGGCCGGGCGACTCGCTCGTGGTAGACGAAGTCGTGCTGACCGCGCTGGCGCCCGACTCCACCTGGGCCGCGCATCTGGACGACGCCAACCTCGCCAGCACCGTGCTGGTCGCGCGCGTGAACGCGGTGCGCATCCTGCTCACGGGCGACGCCGAGGGTGCAGAGGAGGACTGGCTTCTCGCGCACTTTCCCGGCGCGCTCGCGGCCGACGTGCTCAAGGTGGGGCATCACGGCAGTGGCACGAGTACCACGACGCCCTTTCTCGAGGCCGTGCGACCGCGCATCGCGCTGGTCAGCGTGGGCGCACACAACAGCTATGGTCATCCCGACCCTGCGGTGATGTCCGCCCTCGCGGGGTCCGGCGCCACCGTGCTGCGGACGGACCTGCTCGGGACGGTCGTGCTACGCACCGATGGGCATGCACTCGAAGTGGAGGCGCGGGGCATGCGATGGTCGGTGCCGGATCCGCGTCCGTGACCTTCTCGCCCGCGAGCGCCTGATGCTGCGATGGTTGGTGGGAACCTCGTTCACGTTGCCGGCGTCGCTCCTCTCGACGTACCCGGAGCTGCGGCAGGCGCGCTGGCGGCGCGGTGGGCTCGCGCTGCGCATCGGCGGCTGGTGCCTCGGACGGGCCTCGGTCGCCGGCATCACGCTCTGGCGCACGATCTGGCTCGCCGACCATGCCGCGCTCGCGCCGGAACTGCTCTTGCACGAACTCCGGCACGTCCATCAGTTTG
>JBBQDE010000468.1:0-2063 GCA_038319425.1 Gemmatimonadales bacterium | reverse complement strand
GACCGTGCCCCCTTTCGCGGACCGGGGTGCGGCGCAGGTGGCCGCCGACCGCGTGCGCGAGCTGATGTGGCAGCACGCCGGCATCGCGCGCACCGCCAAAGGGCTGCGCACGGCCGTCGCCGAGCTGGCCGAGATCGAGGTGCGACTGCCCACCGGCGCCACCGAGGAGCTCAATCTGGTGCAGACGGCGCGGCTCATCGTCGAGGCGGCGCTGCGGCGGAAGGAATCGCGCGGCGGCCATTATCGCAGCGACTTCCCGCACGCCAACCGCAACTGGCGAGGGCGGCACATCGAGCTCTAGCCCGCCTCCGAACAGGCGGCCGAAGCGACGCGGCGGGTGACAAACGGATGGCCTCACGCGTCTACCGGTGCAGGCCGATACTGAGTGAGCAGGCCACGCGCGGTCGCCGACGCCGGCACCGCAGGCTCGCTCGCGGTGGGCATGCACCGCCCACTGGATCACCCGCCATCCCCACCAGCGGCGCGTTTTCGCCGAGCGCCCGGTGTCGAACGCTAGAGGATTCCCCGTGAAGAAGCTCGCCCTGCTCCTCGTCCTCGCGACCCTGCCAGCGGCCACGCCGCGCGCGGCGGCGCAGAATGGGAAGTACGTCGTCATCGTCAACCCCGCCAACCCGATCCGCCGCCTGAGCCAGAGCCAGCTCTCGCGCATCTATCTCGGCAAGCTCCGGGGTTGGGAGATCGCCGGCAAGATCGAGCCGGTGGTGGTGCTCGACCAGAAGACCGGATCGCCGATGCGCGCCCAGTTCACCCAGGACGTGCTGCGCAAGTCGGTCGCGGAAGCGGATGCGTACTGGCGCCAGGAGATCTACGCCGGCCGCAATTTCCCGCCGCTCGAGCAGACCGAGGACGAGGCGCTCGCCGCCGTGCGAAGTTCGATCGGCGGCATCGCGTACGTGTCCCCGACGGCCGACCTCAAGGGCGTGAAGGTCGTGAGCGTGCAGGAGTGATCAGCCGGATCGCCGGCGCAATCGACCGGCTCCAGTTCCGACAGAAGCTCCGCCTCGCGCCCACCGTCGCCGCCGTCGCGCTCACACTGATCTTCGCCACGAACCTCGTGCTCGGCATCGCCGTGCAGCGGCAGCAGACGCGCATCCAGCGCGGCTACTACCCGTCCGTCCAGTTGAGCGGGCAGCTCACCGAGCTGCTCGTCTCCACGCAGCGCGCCCTCCAGGACGCCGCGGCAGCGAACGATCCCGAACGCCTCGCCATCGCCGATTCGCTGCGCGACGTCTTCGTGACCGCGCTGCGCGACGCGCAGGGCAACGTCGTGATGCAGGCGCGGGAGCTCGACAGCCTGCGGACGGCGTACACGTCGTACCATCGTCTCGCGCGCGCCACGACGCAGAAGACGATGGCCGGTGAGCGCGGCGCCGAGGCGCTCGCGGCGCTGCGCGAGATGATGGCGAGGCACAACCGGCTCAAGGACGCGCTGGAGGCCAACCGGAAGGACAACGTGGCGCAGATCGAGCTCGCCTTCCGCCGGCTCCGGCAGTTCCAGGTGGCCGGATGGCTCGCCGCCGCGCTGCTCACGATCGGTTGCGTCGCCATCCTGATCTGGCTGTCGCGCCTCACGTCGCGCGCCGTCGCGGAGCCGGTGAAGGAAGCCATGCGCGTCGCCGATGCCCTCGCGCTGGGCGACGTGAACGTCTCGGTGGACATCCACTTCGACGATGAGCTGGGTCAGCTGCTCCGCTCGATGCAGGAGATGGTGCGCTACCTGCGCGAGACGGCGGCGATGGCCGAGCGCATCGGCCAGGGCGACGTGGACGTGGCGATCGCGCCGCGCTCGGAGCGCGATGCATTCGGCAACGCGCTCGTGAACATGACGCAGTACCTCGGCGACATGGCCCGCGTGGCCGACGAGATCTCCGCCGGCCGGCTCGACGCGCAGGTGCGGCCGCGCGGCGCGGCCGACCGCTTCGGCAACGCCTTCGTCGCCATGACGCGCAGCCTGTCGGAGCTCATCGGCGACATCCGCACCAGTGCCGACGCCATCGCCGTCGCGGCATCGCAGCTCACGGAGTCGGCGCAGGGGCTCTCCG
>JBBQDE010000467.1:0-2066 GCA_038319425.1 Gemmatimonadales bacterium | reverse complement strand
TTCCGCCAGCGCCTGCACGCGCCGGCCGGGCCTGCCCGCGTGTGGATGCGGCGACGCTGGCGGTCACTCGCCGCCCTGGGCGCCGCGTGCCTGTCGCTCGTGCTGTTCGACGCGTGGCTGGTGACGTGCGGATTCCAGAGCTGCCCGTCGCGCGGAGAGATCCGCGCGTTCCGGCCGGGCGAAGGCGGGCGCATCGTGGACCAGAACGACCTCTACCTCGGCCGGATCGCGATCGTCCGCCGCGTCAATGTCCCCCTGTCCGACATCCCGCCCTTCGTGCGCGCCGCCTTCCTCGCGACCGAGGACCGGCGGTTCTACGAGCACAATGGCCTGGACTGGCGCGGCTTCTTCCGGGCCGCGGCGGCCAACCTCCGTCATGGCGGCGTGCGCGAAGGGTTCAGCACCATCACCATGCAGGTCGCGCGCAACTCGTTCCTCGTCAACCAGCGAGGACGCTCGCTGCGCCGGAAGCTCATCGAGCTGCGGCTCACCCAGCTCATCGAGGCCGAGCTCACGAAGGACCAGATCCTCGAGCTCTACCTCAACGTCATCTACCTCGGCAACGGCATGAACGGGGTGGAGGCCGCGAGCCGCGATCTGTTCGGCAAGCGCGTGGGGCAACTCTCCGTGAGCGAAGGCGCGATGCTCGCCGCGCTGCCCAAGGGCCCGAGCGCCTACACGCCGCGCGATCACTACGAGCGCGGGTTCAAGCGCCGCAATCTCGTGCTCCAGCTCATGCACGAGAACGGCTACCTCTCTGCCGACCAGGCGGCGCGCGCGATCGGCGCGCCGCTGCGCATCGCCGAGAACGAGTGGCGGCCCGATACGAAGGACGAGCCGCTCGCGCTCGATGCCGTGCGCGTCTTCATCGATTCAATCCTCCCCGACGCGCTGCGCGACGGCGACGTGACCGTCTACACCACGCTGGACCTCGCGGCGCAGCGGGCGGCTGATCGCGCCGTGCTGCGCGGAACCACGGCTGTCACTCGCGAAACACAATATGCCGGTGGCCGCGTGCGCGATGCGGCGCAGGGTGCGCTCGTCGCCCTCGACCCGAAGACGGGCGACATTCGCGCCCTCGTCGGCGGACGTCGCAGCAAGAAGGGGTTCAATCGCGCGTTCAACGCCAGGCGGCAGCCGGGGTCGGCGTTCAAGCCGTTCGTGTACGCGGCGGCGCTGCGCTCGGGAATGACGCCGGCCACGCTGGTCGACGACGAGCCGGTGGAGATCGCGCAGGGACGGAAGATCTGGCGGCCAGCGAACTACGACGACAGCTACATCGGTACGATCACCCTCGCCAAGGCGCTCGCGGTCTCGTCGAACGCCGCGGCGGTGCGCGTCAGCCAGACGGTCGGCATCCCCAGCGTGATCGACGCCGCCCGGCGCAGCGGCATCACGAGCGCGCTGCCGAACTACCCGGCGATGGCGCTCGGCGCCGTGGAAGTGACCCCGCTGGAGCTGGTGGCGGCGTACGCGACATTCGCCAATGGCGGGCTGCGCGTGCATCCGCGCCTCGTGCGCCGCATCGAGGCCGCCGACGGCACCGTGCTGTGGAGCGAGGAGATCACCCCGCCGGACACGATGATGGATCCGCGCGACGCGTTTCAGCTCACAGCCATGCTTCAGGGCGTGGTCGACAACGGCACCGCACGGGTCGTCCGCGAGATGGGAGTGAAGGGGCCCGTCGCCGGCAAGACCGGCACGACGAACAATGCGGCCGATGTGTGGTTCGTGGGATATACGCCGTCCCTCGTCGCCGGCGTCTGGTTCGGGTACGATACGCCGCGCGCCATCGCACCGCATGCGTCGGGTGGACATCTCGCCGCGCCCACGTGGGCCGAGTTCTACCTGAACGGCTGGCACGAGCCGGCGTCATCGGCCGACGGCTGGCGTGCGCCGCCCGGCATGACGATGCGCGTGATCGATCCCACCACGGGACTGCTCGCCGGCGAATTCTGCCCGGTGCGGCAACGCCAGTGGTTCAAGCCGGGCACCGAACCGACCGAAGTGTGCAACGCGCACTTCGAGCAGCCGGTGGATGAGAATCCGATGCAGGACACGCTCGA
>JBBQDE010000466.1:0-2100 GCA_038319425.1 Gemmatimonadales bacterium | reverse complement strand
CGCCGCCCGCGAGGGCGGCGGCGTTGGCGGCGAGCAGGACGCCGACCTTGTCCTCGACGGCGACGCTGAACGGATCGATCTCGATCGGCGTGCGCCACGTGCCGTTGGGCGTGGCCGCCACCGGCGCGAGGACAACGGGCCGAACGATGGTGAGACTGTTCGCCCGCGCCTGCAGCGCTGCCTGGCGGGCGACACGTCCGACCTCGTCGCGCGTGACGTCGCGGCTGGCGGCGAATCCCCACGCGCCGTTGACGATCGCGCGGATGCCGAAGCCCTGCGTCTCGTTGTCGACCAGCCCCTGAACGCGCTGCTCGCGCGTGGTGAGCGACTGGGTACGATTGCGGTTGAAGCGGACGTCGGCGTAGCTGGCCCCTGCGGCGCGCGCGGCGTCGAGCGCGACGGCGGCGAGCTCCTTCAGGTCGGCGTCGCCGAATGCGGGCGAAGATGGGGCGCCGATAACCGCGGCGCGGGCGGCGGCGGGGACCGCGGCGAATCCAGCGATCGCGGCGGCGGCAACTGAGCTGTTTCTGACGAACTCACGGCGGGTTGAACCCACGCAGTACCCTCTTCACTCGGAACCTGCAATGCGCGCCCGGACGAGATCGCATGAGCATCGAGCACCTCGCGCGAATATAGGAACGAGCGAAATCACACGCAATAGTGAATCGCGCGCGTCTCATTGAGGGACGTGTCGACGTGATACGTCGCACACTTCCCTCCACCGTCGTGAGTGGTTTGGTTTCCTCCACGTCACGCGAGCGGCGCGACGCTCAGTTTCACTTTCGTGCAGAGAGCGAGGCACCCGTGAGAGCGCTGGTGAAGGCGACGGCCGGTCCCGGTTTCGTGTTGAAGGATGTTCCTCGGCCGCAGATCCGGGACGACGAGGTGCTGATCGCGGTGCGGCGCGCCGGCGTGTGCGGCACCGACGTACACATCCACGAATGGGACGCGTGGGCGCAGGGACGGTGCCGTCCGCCGTTCACCGTCGGCCACGAGTTCGCGGGCGACGTCGTGGAGGTCGGCAGTCTGGTCACCGACGTGAAGGCAGGCGACCGCGTGACGGCGGAGGGCCACATCGTGTGCGGGCGCTGCCCCCTGTGCCGCACCGGCAACGCGCACGTCTGTCCCAACACGAAGATCATCGGCGTGGACCGTGACGGCTGCTTCGCCGACTACATCGCGATGCCCGCGACGAACGTGTGGCATCTGGACGATGCCGTCTCGTACGAGATCGGAGGCATCCACGATCCGATGGGCAATGCATTCCACACGGCGCTCGTGGGCACGGAGCTGTCGGGGAAGACGGTGCTGGTCACCGGCTGCGGGCCGATCGGCATCTTTGCCGTCGGGATCTGCCGCGCGGCGGGCGCCTCGCGCATCATCGCGAGCGACGTGAACCAGACGCGCCTGGCGTTGGCGAAGACGATAGGCGCTCACGACGCCGTCACGCCCCAACAGGCGGAGAAGGCGGTGCAGGCGGCGACGGGCGGGCTCGGCGTGGACGTCGTGCTCGAGATGTCCGGCGTGCCGAGTGCGATCCACCAGGCGTTCGCGCTGGTGCGGGTCGGCGGCCGCGTGCAGATGCTGGGGATTCCCGCCAAGCCGATGGAGGTGGACGTCGCCACGGAGATCATCTTCAAGGGGATCACCGTCTACGGCGTGGTCGGCCGCCGCATGTACGACACCTGGATCCAGATGACGCAGTTCCTTCGCTCCGGCCAGTTCGATCCGACGCCGGTGATCACGCATCGCTTCCCGCTCGAGCGCTTCGACGATGCGATCGCGGCGATCAAGGGCGGCGAGGCGGGCAAGGTCGTGTTCGAGATCGGGTGACGCGGTATGGCGGTAAACGAGTGAGGCGGTAAAACAACCGCCTGACCGCCTGACCGCCCGACCGCTTCACCGCCCAACATCTTTTCTTCCCATGACTCTCAATTCGAAGTTCACCGCCGGTCTGGCGGGCAGACTCCAGCAGCTGCGCGACGAGAAGGTGTACAAGCGGCTGAACTATCTGGACTCGCCGCAGGGCGCGCGCGTGACGATGGAAGGGCGCGGCGAGGTGCTCATCCTCTCGTCGAACAACTACCTCGGTCTCTGCAA
>JBBQDE010000465.1:0-2104 GCA_038319425.1 Gemmatimonadales bacterium | reverse complement strand
GGAGCTCGACCGCGTCGAGATTTACACCGAAGGCGGCGTGGCGTACGAGCTCGCGGTGCCGCTCAACGCCTACGAGGCGCTGCCGAAAGCGGGCGAGCGCTGCATGCTGCACACGTATCTGGTGGTGAAGGAGGACGGCTGGCAGCTGTTCGGCTTCACGACCGTCTACGAGCGGCGCGTGTTCCAGAAAGTGCTCGGCGCGAAGGGGGTGGGACCGGCGCTGGCGCTGGGACTGCTGTCGAGCCTCACCGCGGACCGGCTCGTGCGCGCGATCCGCGAGAAGGACGTGGTGACGCTGCAGTCGGTGCCACGCGTGGGGCGCAAGAAGGCGGAGCAGCTCATCCTCGACCTCGCCGACAAGCTCGACCAGCTCCAGGCGTCGGGCGCGGCGCCTGGCGTGGGGCGGTCCGCCGCACCCGGCACCGACGATGCGATCCGGGCGCTGGTGTCGCTCGGCTATTCGACGGCCGATGCCGAGAAGGCGGTGCGGTCGGCGATCGATGGCGGGGCGAAGGGGATGTCGGCGCCGGAGTTGATTCGTGCGGCGTTGGCGAAGATCGGCGGGCGGTAAGGTTTGGGCAGAGCTGCCGTGCCGACGCGTTCAGCAACGGCGTCGAACGAGTGGCCGGTTGTACAGGGTACATCGTACAGGATACCAGGTACGCGGTAAGCGATGCCTGACTTCGTTGCATGCCAAGCGGACACATCGCGCGCAGGATGCCGACCCGCCATACCGCGTACCACGTACCTGTGACCCTGTACCTTTTACAAACCTGCGTGCCGTAGTTCCCCCTTTCCGTCCGCAGTTCGGCAACGCACGTTCCATCTGGACCTCAACCGGAACCGCATGCTCGCCGCCCGCCGCACGCACACCTTCACGGAATCGGTCATCCGCGAGATGACCCGCATCGCGAACCAGCACGAGGCGGTGAACCTCGCGCAGGGGTTCCCGGACTTTCCGATGCCCGAGCCGATGAAGGAAGCGGCATGCGCCGCGATCCACGGCAACATCAACCAGTACGCGGTCACCTGGGGCAGCTCGGCGCTGCGCATCGCCATTGCCGAGAAGTACAGGCGATGGTACGGGATGCAGGTGGACCATGATCGCGAGGTCACGGTCACCTGCGGGGCGACGGAGGCGATGGCGGCGGTATTCCTCGCCCTGATCGACCCCGGTGATGAAGTGATCGTGCTCGAGCCGTTCTATGAGAATTATGGTCCCGATGCAATCCTGGCCGGCGCGATCCCGACCTTCGTCCCCCTCGAGCGGCCCAACTGGACCCTCGACCTGGACCGCCTGAAGAAGGCGTTCACCAAGCGGACGAAGGCGATCATCCTCAACACGCCGCACAATCCCACCGGTCGCGTGTTCACCCGCGCCGAGATGACCGCGATCGCCGAGCTGTGCATCAAGCACGACGTGTGGGTCATCACCGACGAAATCTACGAGCACATCCGCTTCGCCGGGGAGCACCACGTGATGGCGACGTGGCCCGAGATGCGGAAGCGGACGATCACGATCTCCGGCCTCTCCAAGACCTTCAGCTGCACGGGATGGCGCCTCGGCTACGTGATCGCGCCGGAGGCCCAGACGGCGGCGATCCGGAAGGTGCACGACTTCCTCACCGTCGGCGCTCCGGCGCCGCTCCAGGCGGCGGGCGCGGTGGGCATGCACTTCGACCCCGACTACTACAACCATCTCGCGCTCGACTACCGCTCGCGCCGCACGGTGCTGTGCGATGCCCTCACCGAGGCGGGGTTCACCTTTTCGCTGCCGGAGGGCGCCTACTATGTGCTCGCCGACTTCTCCGGGCTCAGCGACATGGACGACACGAAGTTCGCCCGGTGGATGTGCGAGGAGGTCGGCGTCGCCACGGTGCCCGGCTCGAGCTTCTATCACGACAAGCAGCTCGGACGGACGATGGTGCGCTTCGCCTTCTGCAAGAAGTACGAGACGCTGAAGCGGGCGGCGGAGCGGCTGTCCACGCTTCGGACTTCGCTGTAGACTGTCATCCCGCAGGAGCGAGCGGAGCGAGCGACTGTCGGGATCCACTGTACGCGGACCCGTGGCCAGCCCTCGGTGCAGTGAAAGCAGATCCCGACA
>JBBQDE010000464.1:0-2132 GCA_038319425.1 Gemmatimonadales bacterium | reverse complement strand
CGATACAATCGCATCAACCCGAGCTCCGCGCTCAACCTCCGCGTCGTCCTCGGTGGATGGTTGAGCGGCGATCCACTGCCACTCGAGCGCCGCCTGTCGATCGACGGGCCGGGGACGGTGCCGGGATTCGACTTCCGGTCCGGCGGCGCGGACGATGTCGGCACCTGCGCCACGTCGAGCGCGCCCGCCGGGCGTCCGGCGCAGTGCGAACGGATCGGGCTCGCGCAGCTCGAGTACCGGAGCGACCTGCGCATCTCGTTCACCCAGGGCGCCGACGCCGATCGCCGCACACGGTTCCGTGCCGACGGCGCCTGGATCTTCTTCGCCGACGCGGGGCGCGGCTGGCTCGTGAACGCGCCGGGCACCGCGTTGAACTTCGGCCGCAGGGACCTGCCGCCGCTGTCCACCTACCGCACCGACCTGGGCGCGGGACTCGATTTCGACCTGATCGGCGTGTACGCGGCGAAGGCGTTGTCGGTGCCGCGGGAGCCGCTGAACGTGTTCCTGCGCGTGCGTCACCGCTTCTAGATGGCGATGCGCCCCGAGGCCGTGCTGCTCTCGCTCCTGCTGCTCGCCGGCCGGGCAACGCCCCTGCTCGCGCAGCGGAGGGTGGCGCTCGACGTGACGCCACCGGGGACGGCGGCGCTGACCGCCGTGGTGACGACGACGAACCTGTTCGGCGACCCCGACATGCGCGACCTGGTGCGCAGCGGCTTTCCCGCGTCGCTGCGCTTCCGCCTCGAGCTCTGGCGTGTTGGCGGATTGTTCAACGATCTGGAAGGACAGCGCGACTGGGAGCTCATCGTCCAGTACGATCCGTCGGCCCAGCGATACCGCGTCGTGCAGCGGCAGGGGGGCCGGCTGGACGATCTCGGGAGTTTCGCCACGCTTTCGACCGCGCAGGCGGTGCTCGAGCGTCCGACGCGCATTCTCCTCGCACCGGAGCGCGAGGGCGCGCGGTACTACTACAACCTGACGCTCACCGTCGAGGCGTTGTCGGTGTCGGACATGGACGAGCTGGAGCGCTGGCTGCGCGGCGTGCGCGGCGGCACCGCGGCGTCGGCAATCGGCAACGGCATGCGGACGCTCATGCTGCGGATGCTCGGCGGGGAGAAGCGGGTATACGACAAACGCAGTGCGACCTTCACGGCTGAGCGCTAGGCGGGCGCATTGCGGTCGGATCAGTGCGCGTCGCTCCCCGAAAATGAACAGGAGCAGCTAGTTGTGATTACCGGACACGTTGTTTCGCAGTTGGGGATGTTCACTCGGTCGTAACGGTTACAAGCTGGGGTTGTCGAGGCCACCATCTCACAACCGCCAGAGGGCCGAGTGAACAGTCACAAGAATGCGCGCTTGGGGTTCACGGGGCGAGTCTGCCTCGTGACCCGCATGCTGGAGGACGGGTGGGGGGTCTCCGACGCGGCGGCGGCGTTCGGGGTGAGCGTGCAAACCGCCCGGAAGTGGCGGCGCCGGTACCGGCTGGAAGGAGCGGCCGGCCTGCGGGACCGCAGTTCCCGCCCGCATCACTCGCCCCGTCAGGTAAGTGCGCGACTCGAGCGGCGCATCGCCCAGTTGCGGGCGCGGCGGCGGAGTGGGCCGCAGATCGCCGACGCGGTGCATCGGTCGCTGTCGACCGTCGGGGAGGTGCTCCGCCGGTTGGGGCTCGGCCGGCTGCCGTCGCTCACGCCGCGCCCCCCAATCGTCCGCTATGAGCGCGAGCGCCCCGGCGAGCTCCTGCACATCGACGCGAAGAAGCTGGGCCGGATCGTCGGCGGCGTCGGGCACCGCATCACGGGGGATCGGTCGCTCGTCAGCCACACCCGGCGGGTCGGGTGGGAATGCCTGCACGTGGCGATCGACGATGCCTCGCGCGTCGCCTATGCCGAGCTCCTGCCCGACGAGTCCGCGGCGAGCGCCGTCGTATTCCTCACGCACGCGGTGGCCTGGCTGGCGACGCTCGGCGTGTCGGTCGAAGCCGTGATGACGGACAATGCCTTCTGCTACGTGCGATCGCGCTACGCGGCCGCCCTCGCCACGCTGGGGCTTCGCCACCTGCGGACGCGGCCCTACACGCCACGCACGAATGGCAAAGCGGAGCGCTTCATCCAGACCGCGCTCCGCGAATGGGCCTA
>JBBQDE010000463.1:0-2135 GCA_038319425.1 Gemmatimonadales bacterium | reverse complement strand
TTGCATCCGCATCGTCGTAGTCGAAGGAGACCTGCGACAGGAAGCGCACGCCCATCTCGAACGCCGGCGTGAGCTTGCCATGCACGCCGAGGTCGACGCCGAAGGAGTTGGCGGAACCCTTCAGCGTCGCGCGCGCGAACTCCGTGCGGAGCGGAATGCCGAGCTGGCCGAATGTCGGCCCGGCGGCGCTCGTGCGCTGCTGCGACAGATCGATTGCCTGGACCAGCTCAACGGACGAGTGGCCGAACACGGGCCCGCCGCCGACGGACCAGTTGGGAGTGATCTGATAGCTGATGTTGGGCTGGATGTAGATCGTCTGCAACGACGCCTTCTTCGACGCGAAGCGCCCGGGGAAGTCATCCTTGTACTGCGACGTGAGCCCATAAGGCACGTAGACGCCGAGGCCGTAGGCCAGCTTGCCAGCGCCCCGGTAGTTGATGAAGACGTGGGGAACGACCGCCGTCGGGACGTCGCCCTCGTAGCGCCGGAACGTCGTATCCTGAATGAAGTCGCCGTCGATCTTGATGATGGCGGCGCCGCCCGACACGGTCCAGCCGCGGTTGCGTGGCATCGCGCCGGGGTTCCAGTAGATGCTGGAGCCGTCGTCGCACGGCGTGGCCGTGACAGCGAAGCCCCGGGCCAGCGCGCATGAACCGATCTCGTTCAACCCGAATGCCTGCGCGCCGGCCGCAGCCGGAAGCGCGAGCAGAGCGAGCGCGAGGGTGTACCGTGAGGCACGGTGAAGCGTCATCTCCATCCTCCTGTGGGGCGTCCGGGGAAGGGCCGGACGGGTCGTATGCCGGTGCGGGCGCGGCGGTTCTTGGTGGCAGGGCGTCGAATGGGTGGATCAGCGCGCTAATATAGGATGCGGCGCGTCAAACGTCGCTATCCAGTGTTCCCTTTGCCAGTGGTCATGCACGGTTCGCACCCGACACCCATCGCGATCGATGCACCGGACGTCCCCGGTGCCGGCGCGATTCTCACGCCGGACGCCCTCGCATTCGTCGCCGATCTGCATCGCGCCTTCGACGGCCGGCGCCGGGAGGTCCTGCGCCGCCGCGTCGAGCGCCGGCGGGAGCTCGCGACGCATCCCGCCGGCGCCGCGCTCGACTTTCCCGCGGCGACGGCGCGAATTCGCGACGCCGAGTGGCAGGTCGCGCCCTCCCCGGCGGATCTCACCGATCGCCGAGTGGAGATCACCGGATCGGTTGAGCGGAAGATGATGATCAACGCGCTCAACTCCGGGGCGCGGGTCTTCATGGCGGATCTCGAGGACGCGTGCTCTCCCACCTGGGCGAACGTCGGGGACGGACAACAAAACCTGATGGACGCCGTCCGCGGCACGCTGGCGATGGACGTGGCAGGGAAAGCGTACCGGCTCAACGAGCGTACGGCGACACTCGTGGTACGGCCGTGCGGCTGGCACCTCGAGGAGCGCCACCTCCCGATCGACGGCGCGCCGGCCTCGGCGAGCCTGGTGGATTTCGGGCTCTTCCTCTTCCACAACGCGCAGGCGTTGATCGACCGGGGATCGGGGCCATACTTCTACCTGCCGAAGATGGAGGGGCACCGCGAAGCGGCGCTGTGGAACGCGGTATTCGTCGCGGGGCAGGAGGCGCTCGGGATCGCGCGCGGTACCATTCGCGCCACGGTGCTCATCGAGACGCTGCCAGCCGCGTTCGAGATGGAGGAGATCCTGTACGAGCTGCGCGAGCATGCCGCGGGGTTGAACGCGGGCCGCTGGGACTACCTGTTCAGCTTCATCAAGACGTTCCGCAAGCGTCCGGACAAGCTGTTGCCCGATCGCGGGCAACTCACGATGACGGTGCCTTTCATGCGGGCCTACGCGGAGTGGCTCGTGCAGGTATGCCACCGCCGGGGCGCGCATGCGATCGGCGGTATGGCGGCGTTCATTCCCAGCCGGAAGGACGCCGCGGTGAACGCGCGGGCGATCGCGCGGGTGCGGGAGGACAAGGAACGCGAGAGCGGGATGGGCTTCGATGGCACGTGGGTGGCGCACCCCGATCTCGTGAGCGTGGCGCTCGACGTGTTCGAGCGCGTGCTGGGCGAGCGGTCGCATCAGAAGACCGTGCGTCGCGATGACGTGCAGGTGAGCGCGGACCAGCTCATCGACG
>JBBQDE010000462.1:0-2144 GCA_038319425.1 Gemmatimonadales bacterium | reverse complement strand
GGCTGGACCGATCCCGCGTTCGCCCGCGTCGCCGAGGTCGTGCACCTCGTCTCGGGGCTCGTGTTCCCGCCCAACCGGCAGCCCGCGGCGGAATCGGGGATGCGCCGAGCGATGTCGTCGCTCCGCATCACCGACCCGGATGCGCTCGGCCGGGCCGTCCAGGGGGCGGGCGAAGCGCGCGACGCCGTGCTGGCGGAGCTCACGGTCGGCGAGACGTACTTCTTCCGGGAAGCGGGTCAGCTCGACGTGCTGCGCACCGAGATCCTTCCGTCGCTGCTCGCGACGCGAGGTGCGGGCGCGCCGCTTCGCATCTGGAGCGCGGGCTGTGCGTCGGGCGAGGAGCCGTACACGCTCGCAATCCTGCTGCGCGAGCTGGGCTGGCCGCATCCCGCGCGCATCCTCGGCACCGACATCGCGCGGCCGCGGCTCGGTGGCGCGCAGCGTGGGCGCTACACGCGCTGGTCGCTGCGCGGCGTGTCCGAGGCGCGGGTCGAGCGCTGGTTCGAGCGTCGCGGCGCGCACTTCCAGCTCGACCCGGCGATCCGCGCCGCGGTGGAGTTCGCGCCGCTCAACCTCATCGCCGACGAGTATCCGTCCGCGGCGAGCGGCACGCGCGAGCAGGATGTCGTGCTCTGTCGCAACGTGCTGATCTACTTCGACATGGCATCCGTCGCCCTGATCGCGGCCCGGTTGCTGGCGTCCCTGGCGCCCGATGGCTGGCTCCTGCTCGGCGCGTCGGACCCGCCACTCCAGGGCCTCGTGCCGTGCGAGGTGGTGATGACGCCGGGCGGCATCGTGTACCGCCGCGCCGATCGCGATCCGACGCGTCTCCCGCACGTGGCGCACCGCGTCGACTCCTTCACGCCGGCGTCATCGCCCGCACTATCGTGGGCGTCGCCGCTCTCGCCCCTCTCGCCGCTGCTGCTCGCGCCCGCCGACGACGACGAGCCGGCCATCGAGAGCGGCGCGACGCTCGATGCGCTGTCGGCGCCTGCCCCGCACTCGCCGGCACCGCATACTACACCTCATTCCGAAGCAGACCTCGAGGCAGCTGCATACGGCGCCGCCGATTATCCACGGGCCGAGTCGCTCGCGCGCGATGCGCTGTCGCACGATCCGGGACGACTCGCCGCGTGGATCGTGCTCGTGCGCGCGCTCGCGAACCAGGGCCGACTGCGCGAGGCGGACGAAGAATGTGTGCGCGCGCTCGACCTGCATCGGCTCGCGCCCGAGCTGCACTACCTGCACGCCACGCTGCTCCGCGCCGCCGATGAGCATCGCGAAGCGGCCAACGCCGCGCGTCGCGCGCTGTACCTCGACCGCACCTTCGTCATGGCGTACCTGCAGCTCGGCGACCTGCTCGTGCACCTCGGCGACGCGCCGCGCGCCGAGCGCGCCTTCGAGGGCGCGGTGCGCGAGCTCGCGAACAGCACGGACGACGAGCCGGTGCCCGCCGCCGATGGAGTGCTCGCGTCTCGCCTGCGGCGAATCGCCGAGATGCGGCTGCACGGCATTCGCAACGGAGGCCGGTTCGCATGAGCGACGCAACGCTTCAAGAGCGCATGGACGCGGTGCGCACCGCGGCGGACCGCGGAACGCATCGCTCCCCCGAAACGGCGCGGGCGATTCTCGAAGCGCGTGCGCGCCTGCTCGCCCGCCCGGCGAACGACGCCGACGGCATTGTCGACGAGGCGATCGATCTGCTGGTCGTACAGGTCGGCGACGAGCAGCTCGCGCTGGTGGTCGCATCGATCGTCGCCATCGCGCGCGTGAGCAGCATCGCACCCTTGCCGCGCGCCGTCGCACCGGTGTATGGCGTAACGGCGTGGCGCGGCCGGCCGCTCACGGTGCTCGCGCTCGCCCCGGGACGCCCCGTCATCACGGCCGACACGCGGCTCGTGGTGCTGGGCTCCGGAGCGAGGGCCGCGCTGGCCATCGTCGTGGATGCGGTGCACGATGTGGCGCGAACGCCGCGCGCCGCACTCAGCCCCGCCGGACCCGGTCCACGGCAACGGCACGCGCTCGGCATGACCACCGACGGCCTTCTCGTGCTGGACGGCGAGATCCTGCTGCATCCCGAACGGCTCACGACGTGACCCCTTCTTTCGACAGTACGAGGAATCGATGACCTGGACCATTGGCCG
>JBBQDE010000461.1:0-2147 GCA_038319425.1 Gemmatimonadales bacterium | reverse complement strand
CCGCTGGGTTGAGCCCCGGGACGAGTTCGGGAGCGTGGGCGGGACGAAGAAGTCGTGGAAGCGGTCGCGCCGAACCACCTACGAGGGTGTACAGGCCCAACGCCGCGAGGAGCTTCGGCACGCGGCGAGCATGCTGGCGCTCGACGGCCAGCACGAGTGGCAGAGGGCGAACGAGGTGGGGAGCCACGACGGTGGTAAGCGCCGCGCGCTCAGCCTGGAGTTTCCGAACGAGGCGGAGATCACCTGTCGCGAGATAGCGGAGTCCCCCGTGGATCAACTTGGAGGAGGCAGACGAGGTGGCGCCGCCGACGTCCCCTCGGTCGACGAGTGCTACGCGAGGGCCGCTCAGGGCGCCTTCGAACGCAACTCGGCTGCCGACGATGCCGCCGCCGATAACAAGCAGGTCGAAGGCTCCCCCGTCGAGCCTGTCGTGTGAGCGGCTACGTCGTGTGGCCGCAGCTTCAGCGGCCATTGTCTCCGCCGCGCGCCGCGGCGGCAAGCAGGCGTTCGACTTCGGGTACCCGTAGTTCCGGGTAGACGGGCAAGAACACAACCCCAGCCATCATCAGCTCTGCTGCGGCGGGTGCCAGTTCGGGCCGGTCGCGGGGAGGGGCGACCGCCGCGATGCCGCTCGTCTTCGTCGCGGAGTCGAATCCGGCGCGGCGAAGAGACTTGATCAGCGCCGGACCATGCGTGGTCACGACGGGGAACACCCAGTGCGTGTGCTCGCGCGCGGATCCGCCGGGATGCACCAACGTTTCCGGTAGTGCCTCGGCGACGCGCATGCCGAGTTGCGCGCGTCGCTCGAGCCGATCGCGGTCGAATCGGCGTAGCCGCCGTTCGAGTAGCGCGAGCAGCGGAGCTGTGGGCCGCCGGCGGATGCGACTGACCAGATCGGGGCCAGGAAAGCCACGCACGGCACCGCTGACCACGTCGTCGAGATCCCGACCCGCATGCGCGAGCCCGCGGGCGAAGAACGCGTAGACGCGCGGTCGGCTGACGAGAAGAGCCCGCTGAACTTCAGTACGCGGCCCGCGTACTCCCGCCGTGGCTGGACGGGCCAGCGCTCTTGCAGCGAGGCCATCCGCATTCGGAGCGCGGGGTCGGTGACGCGGACGATCGCGCCGCCGAGAGCCGTTGCGGTCTTGATCGCGCCGAAGCTGAACAGCGAGACGTCAGCGAGCGAGTCGCCCGCGTCGCCACCACGGAAGCTCTGTGCGCAATCCTCCACCAGGAGCAGGCCATGCCGGTGAGCGAACGCCGCAAACGGCTGCAGCTCGGCTTGACTCCCAAAGAGGTGAGCGACGACGAACAATCGCGTCCGCGGCGTGACCGCCTGCTCGAGCACGTCCAACCGCGGCGCGAGCGTGTCGGGGTCGATGTCGACCGGGAGCGCGCACAATCCGTGAGCTTCGAGGATCCGGATCATGTCCGGGTGTGTCACCGCCGACACAGCGATCTCGTCTCCCGCTGCCAGATCGAGTGCCTGCAGCAGGAGGTCGAAGCTGGAGCGGACGGAGAGGCAGACCAGACCGCAATCTCCGCCCGACCAGGCCCTGAGAGCTCGCTCCTCACGGCCCCGTCGACGGGCACCGAGACACGACACGAGCGCGAACGAGAGGTCACCGAGCGAGATGTCGAGTCGGTGCCGCGGGTGCAGCAACCGGCGAGGCTCGTCGCGCAGTTCGGCCTCCAGCGCGGCGATCGCGCCCATGAGGCGAGCCGTCGCTTCCCGGGCGGTGAGGCGGCGCGTGGTGCTCGGGTCGTGGAGCGGTACCGGCACGCCGAACGCGATGCGCCAGCGCCGCAGCAACGTAAGGCGTTCGGTGCCGACGATCGCGGCCGGCACGAGTGGGACACCAGACTCGAGCGCGACACGCGCGGCACCTGAGTGTGCCCGGGCCTCGTGCTTCTTGTGCAGCCCCTTTTGCCGGCGCGTGCCTTCTGGGAAGATGCCGACGATGCGATCGCCGCGAAATCGCCGGTACCACGTCGAACGGGGAAGATCCCGAGGCGCCTGAGGATAGGCGCCACGAGTGGGTGAAAGAGCTCCGCTTTCCCCATCCAGCGGAGTTGACGCGGATAGAGCTGGTACGCGAGCGCGAATCCGTCCAGGTTGGACGATTGGTTCGAGGCGAGCACGTAGC
>JBBQDE010000460.1:0-2167 GCA_038319425.1 Gemmatimonadales bacterium | reverse complement strand
GGTGGTCGCTGCAGCGCTTCTCGCAACCGGGCCTGTGATCCTCCGGCTGTGGCGACCTGTGGTGGCGGCCGCTGCCACCCTCGCGGGCCTGGTGTGGTTTGCGCAGACCCGGCCCGCCGTTTCTTCGGATGTCTTCGCCACGTTTCCGGTGATAGCGCTGGGGTTCGCGCTGTGGGCCGTCGGTTCGAGATGCCGGGTCCGCGTAATTCTCGGTTCCTGGCTGGTCGCATCGGCCGGTTGGATGGCGGCCGTCGGCTCGTCGGCCCCGGCCGCTCATCTGGTCGTCGGCCCAGTGCTGATCGCCGCCGCCCTGCTCGTCGGCCGAGCGATGGGCATCCTGCGCTTTGAAACCGACACCCATGCCGAGGAAACAGCGCGCCTGCTGCGTGAGCGAGATGAGCATGCCGCGATCGCCGTGCGTGAGGAACGCCGCCGCATCGCCCGTGAGTTGCACGACATCATCGCCCACAGCGTCAGCGTCATGGGCGTCCAGGCCGGTGCGGTCAGAAGCGTCCTGCGCCCCGAGCAGGCTCGCGAAGCAGAAGCGCTCCGACAGGTCGAGCGCACTGGGCGCGAGGCCGTGGCCGAACTCCAGCGCTTGGTCGGCCTCTTACGCGACACCGACGACGACATGGCCCTGCCAGCCGTCGCCCTGAGGCGCGTCGACCAGTTGATCGACGACTTTCGCCGTGCAGGCCTGCATGTGTCCCTGTCGACCTCCGGCGTCCTCGAGCGTGTGCCGCCCGGTTTGGACGCCGCCGCCTACCGGATCGTGCAGGAGGCGCTCACCAATGTGCTCAAGCATGCCCGCCACGCTCAGACCCACGTCGAGGTGACCAGTAACGCCGACAGGCTTCGAGTGTCGGTGGTTGATCGAGGCGATGCAGCCCAACCCGTTTCCGCCCCTCCCGGGCTAGGACGGGGGCTTTACGGAATCCGCGAGAGGGCCGCTCTGTATGGCGGCCAAGCCGACATCGGGCCCGTCGCGGAAGGTGGATTTCACGTGGTCGTCGACTTTCCCGTGGGTGGCCTCAGGTGACCATCCGGGTGCTGATCGCCGACGATCAGGCGATGATCCGCGCCGGCTTCGCGATGATCCTCGACGCCCAACCGGACATCGAAGTGGTCGCCGAGGCCGCCGATGGCGATCAGGCAGTCGCGACCGCCGAGGCGTCGCGACCGGACGTTATCGTGATGGATATCCGCATGCCCGGGCGCGACGGCATCGCCGCCACGGCCGAGATCTGCCGCGCCGATGACCATGCCCGCGTCCTCATCGTCACGACGTTCGACTACGACGAGTATGTCTACGAAGCTCTACGTGCCGGTGCGAGTGGGTTCCTGCTCAAGAACGCACCACCCGAGAATCTCGCCAACGCCGTGCGTGTGATAGCGGGCGGGGAGGCGTTGCTCGCCCCCAGCGTCACCCGCCGTATGATCGAGCGTTTCAACCCACCTGCGGTCGCGGCGACGCCTCCTCCAGCATTTCAAGAACTCACGCGGCGAGAGCAAGAGGTACTGCGGCTGATGGCCAAGGGCTACTCCAACGCCCGCATCGCGGCAGAACTTTTCATCGGTCTCGGCACCGTCAAGACCCACGCCGCCCGCGTGCTGATGAAACTCGGAGTACGCGACCGGGTCCACGCGGTCGTGCTGGCCTACGAAACCGGCTTCGTCACGGCCGGAGCGCGCGATTCCGAGACGGCCCCATAGCCGGTCGCGTGCGAGCAGGCCACCAGCCCACGGCGGCGGTCGCACACGCTGGAACGGGTTGACGGGCGCTCCATCGCCTGGCAGGATCACCGCTGTGGCATACGCCACATGAAATCGGGAGACGGGCGTTGGGCGATGGAGCCCGCGGGGTGCGGCGTTTCGGACGCGCGATCGCCTGCGCGGGCGCGGCGCTCGCCGCCGCGCTGCTGGCGCCGGCGCCGGCCCATGCGTCGTTCACGATCACGGAGTACCCAACTCCGACACTTGGGTCGAACCCGACGGGCACCGCCCTCGGCTCAGATGGGAACGTCTGGTTCACGGAGCAGAGGGGCGACGTTCGCGGCGATCGGCCGCGTGACGCCCGCCGGCGTCGTCACAGAGTTTCCGCTCGACGACCCCAGCAGCGAGCCGCAGGACATCACCGCCGGCCCGGACGGCAACCTGTGGTTCACGG
>JBBQDE010000459.1:0-2189 GCA_038319425.1 Gemmatimonadales bacterium | reverse complement strand
GGTACTGGTCGATGGCGATCGGTACGCCGTCGTGACGGCGCGCGAGACGTATGATGATCTCGTCCGTCTCGAGCTCGACCAACCCGAGTGGAGAAAGGGCTGATGCGGGTGGGACTGATGGCAGACAGCCACGACCGGATTCCCGCGATCGCGGAGTTCGTGCGGCTGATGCAGGCGTCTGGCGTCTCGATGCTGATCCACTGCGGGGATTACTGTTCACCCTTCTCGCTGCGGCCGATCGAGGAAGCGAGCATGTCGCTCGCTGGCGTGTTCGGCAAGAACGACGGGGACCAGCAGGGGCTGCGGGCGCGCGCCACGGCCGGCTTCGGCGCGGAGCTGTTCGAGAGCCCGCACAGCTTCGAGGTGGGGGGACAGCGCATCCTCGTCGTGCACGACATCGGCGACGTCCACACCCGGAGCGTGGAGGGACACAGCATCGTCGTCCACGGCTTCACGCATCAGCAGGAGATGAAGACGCGCGGCGACACGCTGATCGTCAATCCCGGCGAATCGTGCGGGTGGATCTACGGCACGCCGAAGGCCGCGATCCTCGACCTCGACAACAAGTCGGTCGAGTTTCTCAACCTCGATCCCGCCCACTGGACGACATGACGGCATCGAGCCGAATCCTGATCATCGACTACGGCTCGCAGTACACCCAGCTCATCGCGCGACGCGTGCGAGAGGCCCGCGTCTACTCCGAGATCCACCCCCCCACGCGCTCGCTGCAGTGGATTCGCGACTGGAATCCCACGGGCATCATCCTCAGCGGTGGCCCGAACTCGGTGTACGGCGACAATGCGCCGACGGCGGACCGCGCGCTGTTCGACGTCGCCCCCGTGCTGGGCGTCTGCTATGGCATGCAGCTCATCGCGCAACTGCAGGGCGGGGAGGTGAAGCGCGGCGCGCAGCGGCAGTACGGTCGCGACGAGATCCACCCGACGCGCGAGAGCGCACTCTTTCGCGGCTTCTCGCCGAGCGAGACGACGACGGTGTGGATGAGCCATGGCGACCATGTGGAGCAGGCGCCGCCAGGCTTCCGCATCACCGCAGCCGGTCCGGGCAACCCGGTCTCCGCGTTCGAGCACGAGACCAAGCCGATTTATGGGGTCCAGTTCCATCCCGAAGTCGCACATACGCCGCGCGGCGCGGAGCTGCTGGCGAACTTCCTGTTCGAGGTGTGTGGGGCCGCGCCGAGCTGGACGCCCGGCGCGTTCATCGAAGACGAGATTGCGAAGGTCCGGCGTCAGGTCGGCGATGCGCAGGTGATCTGCGGCTTGTCGGGCGGGGTGGACAGCTCCGTCGCGGCGGCCCTGGTGCACCGCGCGATCGGCGACCAGCTCACCTGCGTGTTCGTGGACACGGGGCTGCTGCGACTGCACGAGCGCGAACAGGTCGAGCAGACGATGCGCCGGCACCTGGGCATCAAGCTCGTCATCGTGGACGCCGGTGCGCAGTTCCTCCGCGCGCTGAAGGGAATCTCCGAGCCCGAAGCGAAGCGGCGCGCGATCGGACACACCTTCATCGACGTGTTCGAGGCCGCGACCGCGAAGGCCGGCACGCACGCGAAGTTCCTCGTGCAGGGCACCCTCTATCCCGATGTGATCGAGAGCTCGTCACCCACCGGCGGCCCATCGGTGACGATCAAGACGCACCACAACGTGGGCGGCCTGCGGCCCGACATGCAGTTCGCGCTCATCGAGCCGCTACGCGAGCTGTTCAAGGACGAGGTGCGCAACGTGGGCCGCGAGCTCGGGTTGCCCGAGGAGATGGTGGGGCGGCATCCCTTTCCCGGCCCCGGCCTCGCCATCCGGGTGTTGGGCGATGTCACGGAGCCGTCGCTCAAGGTGCTGCGCCAGGCGGACGCCATCTATCTGGAAGAGATTCGCGGTGCGAATCTCTATCACGAGATCTGGCAGGCCTTCGCCGTGCTGCTCCCCGTGCGCAGCGTGGGCGTGATGGGCGACGAGCGCACCTACGACAACGTCGTGGCCCTGCGCGCCGTCACGAGCACCGACGGCATGACGGCCGACTGGTTTCCCTTCCCCCACGACGTGATGGCGCGCATCTCCAATCGCATCATCCGCGAGGTGGGCGGTGTGAACCGGGTCGTGTACGACGTCAGCTCCAAGCCCCCGGCCACCATCGAGTGGGAGTGACCTGCCGCAACTGCGGCGCCGAGGGTGCAG
>JBBQDE010000458.1:0-2190 GCA_038319425.1 Gemmatimonadales bacterium | reverse complement strand
CGCTGCGCCAGCCGACGCCGGAGCGGATCTACCAGGTGAAGCGCGGCTTCCTCCTCGGCATGTCGGTGGACGAGCTGCACGAGCTGACGGCGATCGACCGCTGGTTCCTGTCGCAGATGCAGGAGCTGGTGGAATCGGAGCGGTGGTTCACCGGGCTGACCACGGTGGACGCCGAAGCGCTGCGCCGGATGAAGCAGTTCGGCTTCTCGGACCGGCAACTCGCGGAGCTGCGCGACGGGAACGAGAAGGACGTGCGCGCGCTCCGTTGGTCGCTCGGCGTGCGCCCGGCGTACAAGATGGTGGACACCTGTGCGGGAGAGTTCCCGTCGGCCACGCCCTACCTGTACGGCAGCTACGATGAGGAGAGCGAAGGGCCGCGCAGCGGCCGACCCTCCGTCGTCATCCTGGGCAGTGGCCCGATCCGCATCGGGCAGGGGGTGGAGTTCGACTACTGCTGCGTGCGCGCCGTGATGGCGCTCCGCGAGCAGGGCTACGAGACGATCATGATCAACTCGAACCCCGAGACGGTCTCCACCGACTTCGACACGTCCGACAAGCTGTACTTCGAGCCACTGACCCTGGAGGATGTGCTCGAGATCGTCGATCGTGAGCAGCCGATGGGGGTCATCGTGCAGCTCGGCGGGCAGACGCCGCTGAAGCTGACGCGCGGCCTCGAGGCGGCCGGTGTGCGGATCCTCGGCACGTCGCCCGACTCGATCGACATGGCGGAAGACCGGCGGCGATTCGAGGCGATCGCCCGCGAGATCGGCCTGACCCAGCCGCCCAACGGCACGGCCACCAGTGTCGAGGAAGCACTCGAGGCGGCTGAGCGGATTGGCTATCCCGTCCTCGTGCGGCCGAGCTACGTGCTCGGCGGGCGCGCGATGCAGATCGTCTACGATCCGCTGTCGCTCGAGGAGTACTTCGCCAAGGCGGCACGGGTGTCGGAGGAGCGGCCGGTGCTGATCGACCGCTTTCTCGAGGACGCATACGAGGTGGACGTGGACGCGCTCTCCGACGGCGAGCGCGTCGTGATCGGCGGCGTGATGCAGCACATCGAGGACGCCGGCATCCATTCGGGCGACTCGGCCTGCGTGCTTCCGCCGTACCTCATCGGCGAGCAGGATCTCCAGACGATGCGGGACCAGACGGTCGCGATGGCGAAGGCACTCAAGGTCGTGGGGCTGATCAACGTCCAGTTCGCAATCAAGCACGGCGTCGTGTACGTGCTCGAGGTGAATCCGCGCGCGAGCCGCACCATTCCGTTCGTGTCGAAGGCGATCGGCGTCCCGCTCGCATCACATGCGGCGCGCGTGATGTGTGGCGAGACGCTGGAACAGATCGGCTTCACCGAGGAGATCATCCCGCCGTTCGTGTCGGTGAAGGAAGCGGTCTTCCCGTTCAACAAGTTCGCCGGCACCGATCCCATCCTCGGTCCCGAGATGCGGTCGACGGGCGAGGTGATGGGGATCTCCGACTCGTTCGGCAGCGCGTTTGCGAAGGCGCAGCTGGCCGCGTCGAACGGCCTGCCGCTTGCGGGCGCGATCCTCATCACGGTGAACGACAGCGACAAGGCCGCCGTCACGCCGATCGCCCGTCGCTTCCACGAGATGGGGTTCCGTCTCTACGCGACGTCGGGCACCCATCGCTACCTGCGGGCTCGCGGCATCCCGGTGACCGCGGTGCTCAAGGTCCACGAAGGAAGACCAAACTGCATGGACATGATCGTCAACGGTGAAGTGCAGCTGCTGGTCAATACGCCGTTCGGGAAGCACTCGCTCCGCGACGACTACACGCTCCGGCAGGCCGCCATCCGCCATCGGGTGGCCTACACGACCACGCTGTCGGCGGCGAGCGCGGCGTCCGACGCCATCCTTTCGCTACGATCCCGCGTCAAGACGGTGCGCTCCCTCCAGGAATGGCAGACCGACATCCATGGCGAGATCGAGGTGCGAGCGTGAGCGTGCACGCGAGCGCGATCGTCCATGAGTCGGCGTACGTGGATGACGGCGCGGTGATCGGGGCCGGCACCAGGGTCTGGCACTTCTGTCACGTTCTCGGTGGCGCGGTGATCGGCGAGCGATGCTCGCTCGGCCAGAACGTCGTGGTCATGAGCGGGACGCGGATCGGCGCGAACGTGAAGATCCAGAACAACGTGTCGGTGTACGAGGGGGTGGAGCTCGAGGACGA
>JBBQDE010000457.1:0-2192 GCA_038319425.1 Gemmatimonadales bacterium | reverse complement strand
GCCGCTCGGGGGCTTCCTCGGGCGCCGGTTCGAGCCTGGGTGCGTCGAGCGACGCGACCAGCTCGGCGCGGCCGTACAGTATGCCGGCGTGCGGTCCGTAGAACTTGTACGACGAGCAGGCAAGGAAGTCGCAGCCCATCGCCTGCACATCCACCAGTTGGTGCGGCGCGAAATGCACGGCGTCGACGAACGAGAGCGCGCCGGCTGCGCGGGCCATCGCGCACAGCGGCGCCACGTCGGTGATCGTGCCAAGGGCGTTCGATGCGGCGCCGACCGCGACGAGCCTCGTGCGCGGCCCGATCAGCGCGGCGAAATCGGCGGGGTCGCTGCGGAATGTCGCGGGGTCGAGTCGGACGGAGCGCACCACCAAACCACGCTCCTTCGCGATGGCGCGCCACGGCGCCACGTTCGCGTGGTGGTCGAGCTCCGTGACGACAATCTCGTCGCCGGGCTTCCATCCGCGAGCGAGCGCGCGCGCGAGGTGGAAGGTGATCGTCGTCATGTTGTTGCCGAACGAGACGTCCGCCGGCGACGAGTTGAAGAAATCGGCGAACGCCGAGCGCGCATCCGCGATCATCGCATCGGTCTCGGCGCTCGAGGGATACGCCCAGTGGGTGTTGGCGTTGTGATGGTAGAGGTAGTCCGCCATCGTGTCGCCGACGGCGCGGGGCACCTGGGTGCCGCCCGGCCCGTCGAAGTAGGCCACCGGGTGTCCCTGCTCCATTCGGGTGAGCGCCGGGAAGTCGCCGCGGATGGCTTCGAGCTGGCGCACGGCCGTGCGGGGCTGGGTGGCGGACGTCGTCATGCGATCTCCTGGCCGGCCCACTGTTCGATCAGCTTGACCGCCTCGACGTGATCTGCCTCTTCTCCGAGCGCATTGTGCGCCACGCGGAAGAGATCGGCCGCGAGCTGGATGATGGGTGCGGGCACCTTCTCGTCGCGCGCGACCCCGGCCGCGATGCCGATGTCCTTGTCGAGCAGGGCGAGGCGAAAGGTGCGCGGAAAGGCGCGCGTGAGCACGCGCTCGGGAAAGAGGTTCATCGACGCGTTGGATCGACCGCTCGACGCATTGATGACATCGAGCGCGACGTCCGGTTTCACGCCGGCGCTGGCGAGCGCCACGAGCCCTTCGCCGGTGCTCCAGATGTGAATGGCGAGCAGCGCATTATTCACCGCCTTCAGCGCGTCGCCCGCGCCGACGGGGCCGCAGTGGACGATCTTCTTGCCGAAGCTCTCGAGCACGGGGCGCACGCGCTCGAGCAGCGCGGCCTCGCCGCCCACCATCACCGTGAGGATCCCGTCGACCGCGCCCTTCACGCCACCGCTCACCGGCGCGTCGAGGAAGCCGGCGTGGCGCTCGGCCAATCTCGCCGCGATCCGTCGGGACGACGCCGGATCGCCCGAGGTACAGTCCACGAGCACCGCGCCCGTCGAGAGGCCGGCGAGCATTCCGTCCGAACCCTCGAGCACGGACTCGACGTCGGCCGAGACGGCGAAGCAGGTGATGACCACCTCGGCACCGCGCACCGCCTCAGCGGCGGTGGCCGCCGCGCGCACGCCGTGCTCGGCGGCGAAGGATTCGGCCTTGTCGCGCGAGCGGTTCCACACGGTGAGCGTCACGCCGGGAGCGTGGGCAAGGTGGACAGCCATCGGGCGACCGATGGCCCCGAGGCCGAGGAAGGCGACTGAAGTCATGTGACGTGGGTGGGAGGCGAGTCGCAATCTCGCCTCGCGGTCGGCGGACCGTCAACGCGTGAGCGTTTCGCGCCGCCGAACGCCGGGCGATATTGCGTCATGATCACGCGTCTGAGAATCGCTGGGATGACCTGCCAGCGCTGCGTGCAGGCCGTGTTCACCGCGCTGACGCCCGTGGAGGGGATCGTCACCGCGCAGGTGAGCGTGGGTGTGGCGACGATCGAGCACGACGGCCGGGCGACGGTGGACGCATTGCGCGACGCCATCGCCGTGTCGGGCTACGACGTGTCGCTCGTCGAAGAGGACAGACGCATGCTGCCGGTCCTGTAGGGGCCAACACCTCCGGGCGTCGGTGGTGTACGACTGGGGCAGCACTCATCCAGGAGAACACCATGGCTCGCAGCATCGTTCCGCTCGTCACGCTCGCCGCTCTGATCGCGGCCTGTTCCACCAACACGCCCTCTGCCGGCTCGACCATCCAGTCCGGCGCCCCGAAT
>JBBQDE010000456.1:0-2202 GCA_038319425.1 Gemmatimonadales bacterium | reverse complement strand
CGCCTGCGCCTCGTCCGCCAGACCAGCGTCGATCGCGTCGATCATCGCATCGTGCTCGGCCACCGACGCGCGGATGTCGCTCGTCAGCATGCTGATGTACATCCGGATGTAGCGCTCGGCTTGCGGCTTCACGCTGTCGTGCAGCACGATGAGGCGCGGTCCGGCGCCGGCGACCACGATCTGGCGATGCAGGCGCTCGTCGGCCTCGTACATCCGCCCGTGGTCGATCGGCGAGGTGCGTCCCGTCTTGTGAAACTCGGCGTTCAGCGCCTTGAGCTCCTTGGTGAGCGCGCGACGCTCGGGCGATGGCATTCCCGCCGCCCAGCGTGCGCCGAGCCCTTCGAGCTCGCCGACGATGTTGAGCAGTTCGTGCACGTCCGCGCGCGTGAGCGGTGCCACCGTGAGCCGCGCCTGCTGCGCGCCCGGCGCACCGACGACGAACCCCTCCTGCTGCAGGCGCTGCAGCGCCTCGCGCACCGGCGTTCGGCTCACGCCGAGTCGCGTCGCCACCTCGGTCTCCACCACGCGGCTGCCGGGGGCGAGCAGCCCCTGCACGATGAGATCGCGCAGCCGGAGATAGACCTGCTCGGGCCGCGAGCCATGCGGCGCGTCGGCCGCGGCCGAGTCGGCGGCGGTGCGCGCCCCGCGGGCGCCCGTCGTCTTGGCGGTTCGGCTGGAGGCGGTGGTGCGGCGCGCGGGCATGATGGGCGGGGTGGGCGGTCGACCGGAATATACCGGCGCGAGGGCCCGTCGGCGCCCCCTACGCCGCGACGTGTGCAAGCGGTCGCGCGGCCGCCGTCTCCCTGCAGACCCTTTCCACGAGGCCTCCATGCGCACCACCGGTCCCCGCGTCGGCAGACGCGCCACGCTCCTGCTCCTCGCGTTGCTCACTCCGTCGCTCGCCGCCCGCGCGCCCGAACACCCCCGTCGCGCCGGCATCACCATCGTCGTGGGGCGCGTCACTGATCCCGCCGGACGTCCCATGAACGCGGTTGCCGTCGGCATCGCTGAGCGCTCGATCGCCGCCGTCACCGACGCCGATGGGCGATACGCCCTCCGTGTCGCGCGGCACGCCGACATCGAACGTGTGGTGGTGTCGTTCCGCCGCATCGGCTATTCGCGTCTCGACCTGCCGCTCGCCGTACGCGGCGATACCGCCCGCCTCGACGCGCGATTGAGCCCCGCGGCCACCACGCTCGAGCAGACCGTGGTCACCGGCCCACCCGGCACACCCGGCGCACAACCGGCGAACGATGGCTCGAACCGCGCCGCGCAGGATCACGCCGTCAGGCGTGAGGCACTCGGCAAGGCCGTCGTGCAGCAGATGGTCATCGGCGGCGTCGCGGCTCGACGGCGGGACGAGGCGCGCCCGCGCCGCCATCCCTATCCTGTCGCCGACAGCGCCAACACCGAAGCCTACGAGCACATCGACGAGAACGCGTTCCGTTCGCCGCTGGTTGCACCGCGCTCCACCTTCTCGGTGGACGTGGACCGCGCGTCGTACGCGACTGTCCGCCGGTTCCTCACTGGCGGCAATCTCCCGCCCCGCGACGCCGTTCGCATCGAGGAGCTGGTGAACTACTTCCCGTACGCCGACGCCGCGCCGGACGGTCGCGATCCGATCCGCATCACCACCGAAGTCGCGCCGGCACCCTGGAACCCCAGCCACGATCTCGTGCGTATCGGTTTGCGCGCGCGCGACGTGGACATGCGCCGCGCGCCGCCGAGCAACCTGGTCTTCCTCATCGACGTTTCCGGATCGATGATGGGGCCGAATCGCCTGCCGCTCGTGAAGCAGTCGCTGGCTCTCCTTGTCAACGAGCTGCGTGAGCAGGATCGCGTCGCCATCGTCGTCTACGCCGGCAGCGCGGGCCTCGTACTGCCGTCCACCTCCGGCGGTGACAAGCAGCGCATCCTCGCAACCCTCGACCGTCTCGAGGCGGGTGGCTCCACCGCCGGCGGCGCGGGCATCCGTCTCGCCTACGACGTGGCGCGGCAGAACTTCATCCGCGGCGGCAACAATCGCGTCATCCTCTGCACCGACGGCGACTTCAACGTCGGCCAGTCGAGCGACGCGGAGCTGGTGCGGCTCATCGAGGACAAGCGGAGTGAAGGCTCGTTCCTCACGATCCTCGGCTTCGGCATGGGGAACTACAAGGACCAGAAGATGGAGAAGCTGGCCGGGGCGGGAAACGGCAACTA
>JBBQDE010000455.1:0-2207 GCA_038319425.1 Gemmatimonadales bacterium | reverse complement strand
TGAAGACGCTGTTCTATCACACGGCGAAGGACTGGTCGGGCGGTTCGCGCGCCTTCGCCGTGGCCGCGCACGGGCTGGCCGCCAACGGGGCAACGGTGACCGTCGTGTGCCGCGCCGACAGCGTGGCCGAGCAGGCATTCGCCAGCCAGGGACTCGACGTCGTCTCGCTGCCGATCAGCGACTCGACGAGCCGCGACGCGTGGCGGCTCCGCACCGTGCTGAAGGAGCGCTTCATCGAAGTGGTGTTCCTCCACACGGAGCAGGAGCAGCTCTCCGCCAGCTCCGCGATGCGCCTCGCCGGCCGGGGTGCCGTGGTGCGCCGCGTAGCCGCGGGAGGATCCGTCGGGGCCAGCCGCGGCGGCCGCCTTGCCGCGCGCATGGCGACGTCGCGGCTGCTGTTCAGCACGGAGATGGACCGCACGCGCGCCGGCGCCGCCGATGCCCTGCTCGCGCCGCTCGGCGTGGACGTGAGCAAGGCCGACGAGATGCGCATGACGTCGCGTGGCACGCTCGGCGTGGAGCCCGGCACGCAGCTCATGGTGTGCGTCGCCGACCGCAAGGCCAAGGGTCGCATCACCACCGCGCTGCGCACCGTCGCGCTGCTGGCGCCGAGGCATCCCGACCTGCGGCTTGCGCTCGTGGGCTCCGGCTGCGACGACGACGACACCCATATGCACGCGTCGGCGCTCGGCGTCACGCCGCTCGTGCGCTTTCTCGGCGAGCGCGACGACATGGCGGCGGTGGTCGGTGCGGCCGACGTCGGCTGGGTGGCGGCCGAGGGAGACGACGGTGCGTTCGGCTGTCTCGACTTCATGGCGGCCGGCGTGCCGGTGATCGCCGAGCGGTCGCCGCTGCTCGCGTTGTACGTGCCCGACGGGATCGCGGGCGTGCTGCTGCCGCCCGCGCATCCGAATGACACCGCGGCCACGGTCGCCAACTTCCTCGCCGACAACAATCAGCGCGGCGCCATGGGGAAGGCGGGACGCACCCGCGTCGCGCGCGACTTCGCCGAGTCAGCCATGGTGGAAGGATTCATCGCGGCCGCGAGCGCAGCGGGGGATCGCTCGCGCTGGGCGGTGCGGTGAGCGACGCGCGGCTGCCGCACTATGTCCAATACTACGCGCTCCGCGGAGCGGTGGCGGCGCTCGACATGCTGAACATGCGCCGCGCGGGCGCGATCGGGGCGCGGATCGGGTCGCTCGGCTACCGGCCGCTCGGCATCCGACGCGCCGTGGTGGAGCGGCAGGTGCGCGCCGCCTTTCCGGGGCTCGCCGAGCCGGAGGTGCTGCGCATCGCGCGCGAGTCGTATGAGCATCTCGGCCGCACAACGATCGAGACAGCCGTGCTTCCGTCCTATTCACGCGAGCAGGTGCAGGGGCTGTTCGAGGGCGTGGAAGGGCAGGGCGTGCTCGATTCGGCCCGCGCGAAGGGGAAGGGGGTGCTCATCGTGAGCGGGCATCTGGGCAACTGGGAGCTCGCGGGTGCGTTCGTCGCCGCGAGCGGCGTGCCGCTGGAGGCGGTGGCCCGCGGCATGGAGAACCCCCTGTTCGATCGCTACATCACCGAGACGCGCCGGCGGATCGGCATGCAGGTCATCCACGACGCCGATGCCGTGCGCCGGGTTCCGCGCGCGACGCGCGAAGGACACGCGGTTGCGATGCTCGTCGATCAGGGCGCCGCCGGTCTGGCGTCGAGCTGGGTGCCCTTCTTCGGGCGCTACGCCAAGACCCCGCGCGGGCCAGCCGTGTTCGCGCTCCGGCTCGGGGCGCCGGTGGTGTTCGCGACGGCGCTGCGCCAACCCAGCGGGAAGTACGTGATGTACTACGAAGCGGTGCCGGTGCACCCCACCGGCGACCGCGAGGTGGACGTGGACAAGATCGTCGCCGACTACACGAACACGCTGGAGCGCTGGATTCGCCGCGCGCCGGAGCAGTATTTCTGGCATCACCGCCGCTGGAAGCATCAGCGTCCCGGAACGCCGCCCGAGCTGGGAGATCCGTCATGAACGAGCGCGTGAAGCGTGCGCTGCGCGGGGACGCGCGGGCGTGGTTCGGCATCAGCGTCATCGTGCTCATCGTGCTGCTCGCCGTGCTGGCGCCGCTGGTGTCGCATCACGATCCGCTGCGCATCGACCTCGTGAACCAGCTACGGGGTCCGTCGCCAGCGCACTGGCTCGGCACCGACATCCAGGGGCGGGACGTGTGGGC
>JBBQDE010000454.1:0-2215 GCA_038319425.1 Gemmatimonadales bacterium | reverse complement strand
GCGCGGAGGACGGCGGGTGGTCTACACGGGCGACATGGGCTACGACCCGATGTTCGGCGAGTGGGCGCGCGGCGCTGACGTGCTGCTGTGCGAATGCTCGCTGCCGGAGGCGCTCGCGATCGATTCGCACCTCACGCCCGCGCGCTGCGGTGCCCTCGCTGCGGCGGCATTGCCGAAGCACCTCGTGCTGACACATTTCTACACGCCGGTGGAGCACGTCGACATTCGCGGTATCGTCGCGGCGCACTACGCCGGTCCCGTCACGCTGGCGGACGACGGATCCACGTTCGAGATCGAGGAAGGCTGATGCTGGTCGTCATGAGTCACGACGCCACGCGAGAGCAGGTGGCCCGCGTCGTCGCGCTGATCGAGGAGATGGGCTACCAGGCGCGCCCGATGCCCGGCGCGCAGCGCACGTCCGTCGGGCTCGTCGGCAACGACGGCCGGGTGGACGGCTCGCGCCTGGAATCGCTGGGCGGGGTGGCCGAGGTCATCCACGTCACCAAGCCGTACAAGCAGGTATCGCGCGAATGGCGACCCGAGAACACGCTCGTCACGATCGCGCCCGGCGTGGTGTTCGGCGGCGACGAGATTCCGATCATCGCGGGCCCGTGCTCGGTGGAAACGGAAGCGCAGATCGTGCTCGCGGCGCAACAGGTGCGCGACGCCGGCGGCGCGGCGCTGCGTGGCGGCGCGTACAAGCCGCGCAGCTCGCCGTATGCGTTTCAGGGTCTCGGCAAGAAGGGGCTCGAGCTGCTCGCGCTCGCGCGGCGTGAGACTGGCCTGCCCATCGTCACCGAGGCCCTCGACGACGAGGGAGCGCATCTCGTGGCGGAGGTGGCCGACTGCATCCAGATCGGCGCGCGCAACATGCAGAACTATTCCCTGCTCCGCACGGTCGGTCGCATCGGGAAGCCGGTGCTGCTCAAGCGCGGCATGTCCGCGACGATCACCGACCTCCTCATGAGCGCCGAGTACATTCTTGCCGAGGGAAACAACCAGGTGATCCTCTGCGAGCGGGGCATTCGCAGCTTCGATCCGTCCACTCGCAACCTGTTCGACCTCACGGCCATCCCGCTCGTGCAGAAGCTCTCGCACCTGCCGATGGTGGCGGATCCCAGCCACGGCACGGGGCTGCGCGACAAGGTGCTCCCGATGGGGCGCGCGGCGATCGCCGCCGGTGCCGATGGGCTGCTCGTCGAAGTGCACCCGGATCCCGAGCGCGCCTTGTCCGACGGAGGGCAGTCGCTGTATCCCGACCAGTTCGCGCGTCTCGTGCGCGAGACGCGGACCATCGCGGAGGCGATCGGGCGCTCCATCACCGCCGCATCCGGGACCACTTCCGCCGCGCGCGGGTAGCATCGGATGGTCGTATCATCGGACACTGGAATCGGTTCACTCGACGGGAGCACGTCATGATCGCACGCCGGTCGCTCGCTCTGCCCGCCCTTGCCCTGCTGTTCGCCTCGGCCTCGGCCGGCGCGCAGAAGGGTGATCTGCTCGACCGTGCCGTCACCGCCTGGACGAAGGTCAGGACGGCTCGCGCAACGTTCGAGCAGACGATCGACAACTCGCTCACCGGCAACACGCTGACGGCGACGGGTGAATACCAGCAGCAGCGTCCGGGCAAGCTCTCGGTGAAGTTCGACAATCCAGCGACGGATCGCATCGTGGCCGACGGCAAGTATGTCTGGCTCTACCTGCCGAGCAGCGCGCCCGGGCAGGTGATCCGTTCCCCGCTCGGCAGCGCCGGAACGGGCACCGTGGATCTCAGCGCGCAGTTCCTCACGGCGCCGCGCACGCGCTACACGGTGTCGAGCGCGGGCACCCAGGCCGTGAGCGGCCGACCGACGCATGCCTTCACGCTGGTGCCGAAGGCCGCCGCCGGGGCGGCATTCAAGACCGCGACGGTGTACATCGACGACGCGGACGCGACGATCAGGCAGTTCAACGTCACGGAGCAGAACGGCGTGCAGCGAAAGGTCAGGCTGACGTCGTTCCGCACCAACGTGCCCGTCGATGCGTCGGCGTTCGTCTTCACGCCGCCCTCGGGCCCGCGGGTCGTCGAGCGGTAGGGAGCGCGCTGGCCGCTAGCTGCCCTTGCCGCGCTCCAGCAGTGCCTTCGGGGAATCCACTCCCTGCAGCAGCTCGATCGCCTTGTTCATCGTCGGATCGTCGCGCAGGCTGCGGGCGGCCTCGGCCCGCGGACCGAACA
>JBBQDE010000453.1:0-2218 GCA_038319425.1 Gemmatimonadales bacterium | reverse complement strand
GCGACTGGGAGAACGTCCACCGCTGCGTGAGGATCGACGCCGCCGACTGAGCGATCGTGGTCGCCGCACGAGCCTCGCCCGCCACCCGGAACGTCACGCGCTCGCCTCGCAACACCGCGAGCCGCACCGGTCCCGCGTCCTCGGCCAGCGCGGCGTCGGGAAGCCGGAGCGTCGCGTGCGCGCCGGGCTCCACGCGGCCGAGCAGCCACTCGCGCTGCTCGCCGACGAGATAGACGTGCACGTAGTCGCGCGCGTCGTTGTCGAAGCGGATCACGACCGGAGCTTCGGCGGAGAGAGTAGATCCCTCCAGCGCAACGCGCGAGGGGGCACTGACGCAGGCGCCGAGCGTGAGGCTGACGGTCAGTAGGGCGGCGAGTGAAACCAGGGAACGGGTGCGTGGCGTAGTCATCGTATCCTCCAGGGGCGCGGGCGACGCGAGGGCGAGCGAGGAGCTCGTGCCGCTCGTCTATGCGGAGCTGCGCCGCCAGGCGCGGCGCGCCTTGCGACGCGAGGGAGAGGGCCACACGCTCCAGGCCACGGCGCTGGTGCACGAGGCGTGGCTGCGCCTCGACGGCCAGCACGATGCCCGCTGGGAAAGCCGCACGCAGTTCCTCGCCGTCGCCGCGCAAATGATGCGTCGCGTGCTCGTGGACCACGCGCGCACGCGCCGCGCACTCAAGCGCGGCGGGGGCGGCACGCACGTCACACTCGGCCACGCGGACCACGTCGTCGCAGCGAATGATGAGGTGGATGTGCTCGCGCTGGACGATGCCCTCGCGCGCCTGGCGATCATGGACGCGCGAACGGCGCGGCTGGTGGAGCTGCGCTACTTCGCGGGACTGAGCATTCCCGAGGCCGCGGCAGCGCTGGGCGTCTCGCTGGCGACGGTCGGTCGCGAATGGGCCGTTGCGCGCATGTGGCTCCGCCGCGAGCTCGAGGCATGACGATTCCCACACACGCAGAGTCGGTGAACGGCGTCTCGCCGCCGATGACGCCGGAACGGTGGCGCGCCGTGGACTCGATCCTCCAGGCCGCGCTCGCGTGCGCGGCCGAGCGACGGGACGCCGTCGTCGCCGCGGCATGCGGCGAGGACGAAGCACTCCGGATCGAGGTCGTGTCGCTCCTCGCCGCGCACGTGGACATCGCGGACGACTTCCTCGAGGGGCCCGCCGCGGCGCCGTCCGTTGCGTCGCCGCTCGCCATACGTCTCGCCATCATGCTCGCGGGGCGCTACGCGATCGACCGCGAGATCGCGCGCGGAGGCATGGCTACGGTGTACCTCGCGCGCGATCTGCGGCACGGCCGGCGCGTGGCGATCAAGGTGCTGCGCGAGGAGCTCGCGGCGGCCGTGGGCGCCGAGCGGTTCCTCGCCGAGATTCACGTCACGGCCACGCTGCGGCATCCGCACATCCTGCCGCTGTTCGACTCCGGCAGCGCGGACGGCGTGCTCTGGTACGCGATGCCGTTCGTCGAGGGTGAGACGCTGCGAGCGCGGCTCGCACGCGACGGCCCGCTGCCGATTGCCGAAGCGGTGCGCCTCGCGCGTGAGGTCGCGGACGCGCTCGACCATGCGCACGCTCACGGCATCGTCCACCGCGACATCAAGCCCGAGAACGTGCTGCTGCAGGATGGGCACGCGCTGGTCGCCGACTTCGGCATCGCGCTCGCGCTCGAGCAGGCGGGTGGCGACCGCATCACGCGCACGGGCCTCGCGCTCGGCACCCCGCAGTACATGGCACCGGAGCAGGCGGCGGGCGAGCGCGCCCTCGACGAGCGGGTCGACGTCTACGCGCTCGGCGCGGTGCTGCACGAGATGCTCGCGGGCGAGCCCCCCTTCGCGGCGCCGACGCGACAGGCCGTGGTGCGGCGCATGATGCACGAGCTACCGCCGGCGCTGGCGATGCGCCGACCCGAGGTGGCGCCGTTCGTCGATGCCGCCGTGCGGCGGGCGTTGGCGAAGCGCCCGGCGGACCGCTTCGCGAGCGCGGCGGCGTTCGCGGCGGCGCTGCTGCCGGTGCCGGCGGACAAGGCTCATGCCGGGGTGGCGGCGCGAGACAACGAGCCACGCCTCGCACCGGGCGGCCGGACGGTGTCCGCTCGCGCGGCGCTGTACGCGGCGCTCGCCATGCTCGTGGTGGGTCTCGCCGGCGGTCTGCTCATCGATCCCGTGTCGCTCGTGCGGCGCTGGACGGCGGACGTGCCCGCGGTCGCGCCCCTG
>JBBQDE010000452.1:0-2220 GCA_038319425.1 Gemmatimonadales bacterium | reverse complement strand
CGAAGGCGTGCGCAAGGAGTACGAGAACGGCGTGGTGGCCGTGCATGGCGTGGACCTCACGGTTCGCGCCGGCGAATTCGTCGTGCTCGTTGGGCCGTCCGGGTGCGGCAAGAGCACGACGCTCCGGATGGTCGCCGGACTGGAGTCGATCACGTCGGGCCAGCTCACCATCGCCGGCCGGGTGGTGAACGACGTGCCGCCGTCCGACCGCGACATCGCCATGGTCTTCCAGAGCTACGCGCTGTATCCGCACATGTCCGTGCGCGACAACATGGCGTTCGCGCTCAAGCTGCGGAAACGGCCAGCGGTGGAGATCGCCGAGCGCGTGTCGGCCGCCGCGGCCACGCTGGGCCTCACGACGATGCTGGACCGGACGCCGCGAGAGCTGTCGGGCGGCCAGCGCCAACGCGTCGCCATCGGGCGGGCCATCGTTCGCGAACCGAGTGTCTTCCTGTTCGACGAGCCGCTCTCGAACCTGGATGCGGCGTTGCGCGGGGAGATGCGCCGCGAGCTCGCGACACTGCATCGGAAGCTCGCCGCCACGATGCTCTACGTGACCCACGACCAGGTGGAGGCGATGACGCTCGGCGATCGCATCGTCGTCATGCACGAGGGGCGCGTGCGCCAGGTCGATACGCCGGCGAGCGTCTACGATCATCCGCACGACACCTTCGTCGCCGGCTTTCTCGGCAGTCCCCCGATGAACCTGCTCGCCGGGTCGCTGGTGCAGCGCGACAGTCGCTGGTTCGTGCAGCTGGCCGACGCACCCGCGCTCGCGCTCCCGTTGGCGACGGTGCTTGCGGCTGCGGCGGGGCGGGCGGCGAACCGGGACGTCATCGTCGGGATCCGGCCGGAGCATTTCGTGGCGCAGCCGTTCGAAGGCGACGACACGCCCGCCGACAGCCTCGCCGCGACGGTGCAGCTCGCGGAGCCGCTCGGCCACGAGCAGCTCCTCCACCTTCGCGCGGGCGGCGTGTCGTTCACGGTGCGCGGCGCGCCCGGAGTGCGGCCGCTGGTCGGATCGCGGGTGGCGGTGCGTCTGGCGCCCGACCGACTCCATCTCTTCGACGCCGCCACGGGAGTCTCGCTCAGCGCCTGAGCAGGCTGTCGCGGCGGGGCGTCGCGCGCTATTATGGCGCACCCCCCACCGTTGGTGAGTCGCCATGGTCGATCGGCGCTCGGACACGGACCGACACCTTCCGCACGCGTCGGATGCCAGCGACGAGCCCGCCCGTCCGTCGAAGACGCGCGGAGCGCTCATCGCCAACCGCTATATCGTGGAGCGGCTGCTCGGGCGCGGCGGCATGGCCACCGTGTATCTCGCGCACGACCGTCTCGTGGACCGGCCGGTGGCGCTGAAGATCCTGCGGCGGGAGCTCGCGAACTCCGCGGCCAAGGAGCGGTTCACCCGCGAGATCGGGGTCATCGGACGGCTGCGCCACGCGCACATCGTTCCGCTGCACGACTCCGGCGTGTACGATGAGCTCCCCTTCTACGTGATGGCGTACATCGAGGGAGAGTCGCTGCAGGAGCGCCTGGCGCGCGACGGCGCGCTGCCGATCGCCGACGTGGCGCGCTTTGGCGCACAGGTGGCCGAAGCGCTCGCTTACGCGCACCGGGAGGGCGTGCTGCACCGCGACGTCACGCCGGGCAACATCCTGATCGCCGACGACAACGCGTACGTTGCCGACTTCGGCATCGCGCGGCTGTTCAACGAGTCGACGAAGGTTCGGACGACCGAGGCCGGGTTCATCCTCGGCACGCCGACCTACATGAGCCCCGAGCAGGCGAGCGGGGAACGGCAGTGCGACGGGCGCAGCGACATCTACAGCCTCGGCTGCGTCCTGTACGAAGTCGCGACGGGCACGCCGCCGTTCTCGGGTCCCACGACCCAGGCGGTGATCGCCGGCCGCTTCGGCGCCCCCCCGCCGCCGGCCGCCACGGTGCGCGAGGATGTGCCGGCCGACCTGAGCGATGCGATCGCGCGCGCGATGATGACGTCGCCGGGGGAGCGCTTCCAGAGCGCCGCGGAGATGTGCGCGGCGCTGCAGGCGTCGACGCCGCCGGAACCGATGCGCGCACGGACGCGCGGCCGCCGTGGACGGGCACGGAACATTGCCGCCGCGGCCGCGCTCGGAGTGGCCGCCCTGCTTGGCGCAGCGTACGTGGCTGGCACGCGCTGGGAGCCGTTGCGCGCGCGAATCGAACGCCTGTCGATGA
>JBBQDE010000451.1:0-2280 GCA_038319425.1 Gemmatimonadales bacterium | reverse complement strand
GCCATTCCCCGTCGCGGCCGTCTCCTTTCCCACGGACGATGCCGAGCTGTCGTGGATCGTCGACGACATCCGGCGCCACCGCGGCGAATACGGCGTCGCGTGGGGCGACATCGCGCTCCTGTATCGCACCCATCAGATCGGCGACGCGGCGGAGTCGGCCTTCCTTGCGGCCGGGCTGCCGTGCCGGCTCGCGCAGGGTCG
The DNA here is from genome assembly GCA_038319425.1 of Gemmatimonadales bacterium. Lineage (GTDB taxonomy): Bacteria > Gemmatimonadota > Gemmatimonadetes > Gemmatimonadales > Gemmatimonadaceae > AG11. The sequence goes on along the minus strand of JBBQDE010000451.1, from coordinate 2,079 downwards.
CGCGATTGGCGACGATCCCGTCGTCGCCTATGCCGTCGCCGCGTTGCGCGTCATCTCGCGACGCGACGACATCCACGAGGAAGGCTTCTTCGATGCCGTGCTTCCGCCGTCGCTGCTGCACGTCGCGCGCGCGCGGGCCGACGAGGCGAGGCGCACGCTGCGCGAGCAGCTGGAGATCAGCGCCGCCGACCTGCCGCGCGACGATGGCGAGGGAAAGAAGATCCGGCGCGCTTTCGCCGCGATGAGAAATCTCGAGGCCCTCGGGCGCCGGCACGACTCGCTTGGCGGCCTCGTCGAGGAGCTGCTCGCGCAGCGCGTGGGCGAATATCGCACCGTGCTCGAGGAGCGCCACGACGAGCTGTCCGACCCGCGGGACCACGACGACGTGCGGTGCCTCGCCGACCGGCTGGCCGCCGCGCTCGATGCGGGGCGCCCCGTGTGGCTCGAACGTCGGAACGGCGCCGAGATTCCGCTCAAGGGCATGCTGATCGGCGCGGGTATCACGGTGTCGCTCGATGCCGTTCCGCCTGACTATGCCGTCCGCGTCGTCGCCGGCGATGCCACCTCGCTCGGCCTGCCGCTCGTGCTGTTCAAGGCGCTTCAGCTGCTGCGTTGCGGGAGCTTCACCAACGTCTTCCGCGACTTCACGGCCATCGACGTGGAGACGACCGGCGACGACGTCGAGCATGCCGAGCTGGTTGAGATCGCGGCGGTGCGCGTGCGAGGCGGCGGCGTCACCGAGCACTATCACACGCTCGTGCGGCCGCATGGACGCATCACGCCGGGCGCGATCAAGGTGCACGGCATCACGGCCGCTGACGTCGCCGGCGCCCCGACATTCGAGGAGGTGTGGCCGGCCTTCCGCGAGTTCTGTGGCAAGGACGTGCTCGTCGCGCACAACGGCTACGACTTCGACTTCCCGATCCTGCGCCGCCTGGCCGGCGCGGAGCTGTGCACCTACGATACGCTGCCGCTCGCGCGTCATCTCCAGCCGGGGAGCGCCAAGCTGGTGGATCTCGCGCGGCGGTTCGGCATCGATCCCGGCGCCTCCCATCGCGCGCTCGACGACACGCGCACGCTGGCGCGGGTGTGCCTTGCGCTGCACGAGATGAAAATCGCCGTGACGCGCAAGACTGCGCTCGTGAACCTCCTCGACCACCTCGGCGCCGCGCTCGCGCTCTGGGCCGAGGATGCGCCGCCCGCTCCCGAAGCCGAGCTGTTTCGCGACCTGTGCCGACCGTACGCCTTCGGCCGATACAGCAGCTGCCTGGACTTCTACGAGCAGGAGCGCGCGAGCGCGGGCGACGATTCCATCCCGACGCTTCACGAGTTGATCGAGTGGCTCGGAGGCGCCGCCCTGATGGAGCGGATCCGTACCGAGAAGACGGCGCATGAGCGCTATCCAGCCGCCATGGCGCGGATGCGCCGGCTGCTCGAGCAGTGCGCAGACGGGCCCGTGCACGAGCAGATCGCGCGCTTCCTGGAGCACGTGGCCCTGTCGCGTTCCGACGGCGTGGATCTGGAGCGGGAGCGCGTCAACCTGCTCACCCTCCATTCCACGAAGGGGCTCGAGTTCTCGCGCGTCTACATCGTGGGCGTCGAGGACGCGCAGCTGCCGGGCGGCGCGACGAAAGGCGCGACCGCGACCGAAGTCGAGGAGGCGCGGCGGCTGCTCTACGTAGGAATGACCCGCGCAAAGGACCGGCTCGTACTCACGCATGTCGTCGAACGGGACGGCCAGCCCACGGGCGGGCACCGCTTCCTGGACGAGATGGGCCTCACGCTGGGCGGGCCGCCGTGAGCGCGGACTGGCGCGTGGCGGTCGGCGACGCCGAGACGACCGCGGTCTTCGAGCCCGCGACGACGGCGCAGAGCGTGGGGTTGTTCGTGTGCGCGCACGGCGCGGGGGGAAACATGTCCGATCGCGCCACGCTGGCCGCGGCCACGACGATGCGCGCGCGCGGGCTCGATGTCGTCCGGTTCAACTTCCTGTACAAGGAGCGAGGAAGCGGCCGCCCCGATCCGATGCCCGTGCTTGAAAAAACCGTGGTCGCGGTCGTGGCCCGCGCGCGCGACGAG
>JBBQDE010000450.1:0-2300 GCA_038319425.1 Gemmatimonadales bacterium | reverse complement strand
CAAACAGCAGGAGTGCTTCGTGCAACCGCATCAGGGCGCGACTCGCGGCCGCACGGCGGCTGACGTGGTATCGAGCACCCACGCCCCCGCGTCGCGCACGAACAACGCCGGCGATCGGCTACGGTCGCCGTTCGCGCGGCGCAACGAGTCGAGCGGCAGCCGCTCGCGCACGAACGAGATCGTGTCGCGCGAACGCCAGACGACGTTCGCCGGCCCCCACCCCTTGTCGGTGTTGCAGTCGAACGGCTGGATGGTGAGCTCGTTCACCGGCTTGTCGCCGGTGACGCGCCAGATCTCGAGCTGGGAGGCGAGCTCGCAGGCGTCGGGCTCCTCGACGGCGACGAATCGCGCGCCGTCGGGAGAGAGCAGCGGCACGCCGCGAATGAGCAACGAGTCGCCGGTGGCGGCATTGATCAACTCGATCGCGCCGCCGTCGAAATTGCGAACGTCGAGCATGTGGAACGCCGGCGTTCCGTTGTCGCCGCCGAAGCGGCCCGCATAGTAGTACCGGCGGTATGCGGCGCCCTCGGCGGGATTGTCCACCCGTTTCGCGGCGCCGACGTTGGTGAGCCGCAGGATGATCGTGTCGCCCGAGCGCGTCGCCACACCCTCGGCACAGCGCATCGCCGCCGACTCGAGGGTATCGGCGCAGAACGCTGCCTCGGGCTCTACCGGTGCGAGCGTGGTCGCCTTCGGTGCCGCAGCGGCGGCCTGCGCCGCCAATCGCTCCCTGAGCGAGCGCTCGCGCCGAGTATCCGTGCACGCGAGCGCGACGACCGCGATGACGACGGTGACGACGATCGCCGGCTTCACGCTGAGCGCGTGAGCGCGTACCAGACGACGTAGAACCAGGACAGGATGCCGTGCAGGATGGCCCAGAGGATGGAGTGATGCTGGCTCCAGGAGATGGCGATCGCGAGCGCGGAGCCGAAGCTCACGCCGGCTCTGGCCATCTGCGCGGAGCGCTGCCTGGCAAACTGCCGCGGCGGGCCCTGCTCGAACACCGGACCGGTGTGCGTCATGGATTCGTCTCCGTGGTGAGTGTGCGCTCATACATCCCCGGGCGCACGATCTCGAGATGGCGCGACGGTGTGGCGAGCGCGGTGAAGCCGTGCTGGCGGTAGAGCCCATCGGCATCGCGCGTGGTAAGGCTGAAGCGGCGCAGACCCTGAAGGTCGGGATACGCCATGACCGCGTCGATCAAGCGCCGCCCCAGCCCCAGGCCACGATATGGCTCGAGAATGTACACGTCGGACAGGTAGGCGAACGTGGCGCGGTCGGTCACGACGCGGGCGAACCCGACCTGCGTGACACCGTGCAACACGCTGAACGGGATCGAATTGGCGATCGCGCGCGCGAGGAGGTCACGCGGGATGTCCCGCGCCCAATAGCTCGTGCGCAGGAATGTGTGCACCGCCTCGAGGTCCACAGCGGCGGGATCGCTGGTAACGGTGAACTCAGCGTCGCTCATGAGCGCGCGATATGGACAGGACGGAGGGAGGGGTCAGGATCTCCAATTCTGCGTGCACGGCGGACCAGAGTCCAGTTGACCCGCGATACGGAGGGTTGGCGCATCGCGTCAGGGGAACGATGCCGAAAGCGCACGATCGACTGTTACCGACCTCGTCGGCGCCCAGTCCAATAGGGACATGGGCCAGATCTCTACCGTCATCCAGAAAGCCACCGTCTTCCACAAGGTCGGGAAAATCGTCGCGCTTGCCGCGTCCACGGGCGCCGCGCTCGTGACGGTCGTCTCGGCGCTCTATTCCTATGGTGTGATCGGCAAGGCCGAATCGCACAACTCGATCGGCAACATGGGCGCGGCGTGGGTAGGGCTCCGCCCGTCGAGCGACACCGCCTTCGCGATTGGCGACACAACGCACTATGCCGCGACGATCGCCGACAAGAACGGCAGCATTCTCGTGGGCGCGCGTCCGACCTGGACCACCGGCGACTCCAACGTCGCCGTCGTGCGTTCGGACGGATCGGTGATCGCCCGCGGGCCGGGCACGACGACGGTGAGCGTGGTCGTCGGCGAGCTCGTGGCCCATTCCAAACTTTTCGTGCGCCAGCGCGTGACGAGCGTCGCGGTGACCAATGCCCGGTCTGACAGCTTCGTCGTCGTGCCGGAAGGGAGTGAGCTCAAGCTCAATGCGCTCGCCTTCGACGCGCGCGGCCACCTGGTGAACGGCCGCGGCGTGGAGTGGGCCGTGGACGACAGCACCATCGCCGCGCTCGACAAGGGCGGCATGCTCGCGGCGAACAACGCGGGCCGCACCTACGTCACGGCGAAGGTCGAC
>JBBQDE010000449.1:0-2306 GCA_038319425.1 Gemmatimonadales bacterium | reverse complement strand
GGGGCGATCGGCATCGCCGCGGTGGGCTACGTCTTCCCGATCTCCGCCGTCATCGTCGGGTTGCTCGTGCTCGTCGGGCTTTCGTATCGGCAGACGGTGTTCGCGTATCCCGGTGGTGGCGGCTCGTACACAGTGGCCCGGGAGAATCTCGGCGTGATGCCGGGACTCGTCGCCGCTGCCGCACTGCTCACGGACTATGTCCTGACTGTCGCGGTGTCCATCTCCGGCGGCGTGGCGGCCATCACGTCGGCCTATCCGGCAATGGTGCCGCACACCGTGTTGCTCTGCTCACTCTCGATCCTGCTGCTCGCCACGGTGAACCTGCGCGGCGTGCGGGAATCCGGGGCCGCGTTCAGCCTGCCGACGTACGCCTTCATCGTCATGATGCTCACGCTCCTGGGCGTCGGCGCCTTCCGCTATTTCACCGGACACGAGCTCGCACCGATGAGTGCGACGCTGAAGGTCGATCCCGTGTCCGCACGCGGCGGAGGCAACTTCTCGCCGCTCACAGGCTTCGCGCTGTTCTATCTGCTCATGCGCGGATTCGCGGAAGGATGCGCCGCGATGACCGGCACCGAGGCGATCTCCAACGGCGTGATGGCGTTCAAGGCGCCCGCCCAGCGGAATGCCGCCACCACCATCGGCTGGATGGTCGGCATCCTCGCGCTCTTCTTTCTCGGCGTGTCGTGGCTCGCGCAGCACTACCACGTGATGCCCACATCGCACGAGACGGTGCTCTCCATCCTCGGGCATCACATCCTCGGCGGCGGGCCGCTCTACTACGCGCTCCAGTACACCACCTTCGCCGTGCTCGTGCTGGCGGCCAACACCGCCTTCGCCGACTTCCCGCGGCTCGCCGGCATCCTGGCAAACGACCGGTACATGCCGCGCCAACTGGCCGCGCGCGGCGACCGGCTCGCGTTCTCGAATGGCATCGTCATGCTCGCGCTGGTGGCGTGGCTGCTCGTCTGGCTCTTTCACGGCGACACCAACGCGCTCGTTCCCCTCTACGCCATCGGCGTGTTCGTGTGCTTCACGTTGTCACAGGCCGGCATGGTGGTGCACTGGCGCACGACGCGTGCGCCGGGATGGCGGTGGAAGGCGATCCTCAACGGCGTCGGCGCCGTGGCGACCGGCCTCGTCTCGATCATCCAGATCGTCACGAAGTTCACGGCGGGCGGCTGGATCATCGCCGTCATCATCCCACTCATTATCATCGGGCTGTGGGCAATTCACCATCACTACGTGGCGTTCAGCGACGACATCCGCTTCGTCGGCCAGAGTCCGATCATGCCGCTCCAGCACACGGTGATCGTGCCGGTGAATGGCATCACCAAGGCGGCGGCGGCGGCGCTCATGTACGCCACTGCGATCTCGGATGAGGTGGCGGCTGTGTATGTCGAAGTGGATCGGCGCGATACGCCGCATGTCGTGGCGGAGTGGGACGCGTGGGATATTGGTGTTCCGCTGGTGGTCGTACCGTCGCCGTATCGATCCATCCTGAAGCCGCTCGTCGAGTACGTCGAGAACATGCGCATGGTCTCGCCGGGTCAGCTCGTGACGATCGTCGTGCCCGAGATCGTGCCGAGGCGGTGGTGGGAGCACCTGCTGCACAACAAGACCGCGCTGTACATCCGCACGGCTTTCCTGTTCCGGCCAAACGTCGTCGTGACGGCCGTGCCGTATCTCGTGGGTCACTCCTACCGCCTGCGCGACCTGCTGGATCACGACGAGGATCTCGATGCCGTCGAGGCCGGGAGCACCCATGCGGCCTGACAAGAGGTGTCGCGCTGCAATGGTCGCCGTGGCGATGACCGCGACGCTCGGCTGCGCGCCGGACGAGACGGCGGCCCGGGCGCGCCTGCTCGATTCTCCCGCCGCGCGCCGGCTCGTCGGCGCCTGGGACGTCACCTTTCAGCTCGATGTCGCCACCTCGGTCACGGTGCGGCCGGCCACTACGCCACCGGTGACCGGCACCCTGGTGTTCGCCGAAGACCGGTACGGTCACACGTCGTCGCGCGAGTTGGGTGAGCCGACGCATGATGGCGTGTACGACGTGGATTTCGGGCCGTTCGGCTTCTCGTCGCGCGCCGCGGGCGACGTGCCGGTGGCCGTGGCGCGCGTCGCGTCGGCGTCTCCACGCGACTCGCTGTACGTCGTCCTCAGCCCGGGCACCACGGCGCTGGCGGTGCAGATGACGGGCACGATCAGCGACGATGATGCCGCCGGCCAATGGCGAGCCTCGGCGTTCAGCGCCGGGGGCGGTGCCGGCCGCTTCATCATGCGTCGCCGGCAGGCTACGCCAT
>JBBQDE010000448.1:0-2316 GCA_038319425.1 Gemmatimonadales bacterium | reverse complement strand
CGCGATCGCGCGGGCAGCCTGAAGAACACGCTGGCCGACGCACTCGAGTCGGGCGCCGAGAAGCTGCGCGCGCAGGGCGCAGGCGGGGGACAGATCGCCGGGTCGGCCGCGACCGGCAGCAGCACGTCCATGGTGGGCGAGGGAAGCCGCATCGGTGAGGCGTCGAACCAGCTCGCGGGCGGCCTGCAGGCGTCGGCCGACTGGCTGCGCGATGCCGACATCGACGGCCTCAAGTCGGGCGTCGAGCGACAGGTCAAGGACCATCCTGGCCGCACGCTGGCCGTGGCCGTCGGCCTCGGCTATCTGCTCGGCAAGGCCTTCCGCAAGTAACGGCTCCCGTGGCGGTCGATCATGGTGTCAACGGCCGCCGCGGCCTGGGCGCCCTCCTTCGCGATCTCGCGGAGGGGAGCGCCGAGCTGGTAGGCGGCGAAGTGCGTCTCGGTCGGCTCGAGATCAGCGCGGCCGCCTCGGCGGCGGGGCGGGGAACGGCGTTCGTGGCAGTGGGCGGCGTGCTGCTCCTGCTGGGCGTCCTCGCCACCTTCACCGGCATGGTGCTTCTCATCGGCGACCAGTGGCTGCCGCGCGACCTGTACTGGGTTGCGGCGCTGCTCTTCGCACTCATCACGGGCGGCGTCGCCGCCTGGCTTGCCAACCGGGGGCGCAAGGCGCTCTCGCCGGCCGCGCTCGCGCCGCATGAAACGGTCGCGACGCTCAAGGAGGACAGGGAATGGTTGAAACACCCGCTGACGTCCGGCGCGACATCGAGCTGACGCGCAACCGGATCTCGGATACGCTCCAGGAACTTGAGCAGAAGATGAACGTCGCGCAGATCGTGAAGGACAATCCGTGGCCCGCGCTGGCGCTGGCCGTGGGCGCCGGGGTGCTGCTGAGCGGCTCCAAGGCTGATGTGAAAGCCGCCGCGGCGACGGTCGTCGCCACCAAGGGCGCGAGCAGCCGGTTGGGCGGCGTGCTCGACGAGATCGTGTCGCAGGTCGTCTCCGGCTTCCACGGGGCGATCGAGCAGAAGATCGAGGGGCTCGCGAGCGAAGTGAAGAAGGCGATCGGGGCGCCGTCGCGTAAGGCGAACGGGAGCTCCTCTTTCCGCGGCGCGCAGTCGTCAGCAGGTGCGTTCTCGTCGACGGACGATTCCGCGAGCACCGTACCTCGCGCCGACTAGAGCGGCGCAGGGCACTAGTGACGGACGATCGCGTGCGGCCGAAGACGGCTGCACGCGATTCGTTTGTCATGTAATATCGATCTCACCATGACATCACCTCCGGAAATGGAGCATCGCGCAGAAGCAGCGGGCCGGACCCTCTCGTGGGTAGGCCCGTTCGCCGTCTTCATGCTGTGGCTGGCGGTGGACAAGCTGCTGCCGATCGCCAATCCGGCGAAGGAGATCGTGCGCGACCTCGTGCTCGTCGCGGCGATCGTCGGCTTCTCCCGGCGCATCCTGCCGCGCACGGCATCGCACTGGGTGGCGAGCATCGGGCTCGGGCTCGCCGTGTTCGCGCTCTGGGTGGCGCCCGACGCGCTGATTCCCGGCTGGCGCGACCACTGGATCTTCCAGAACGGGATCACCGGCCGCCTCAAGACATCGATCGCGCCGGCGGAGCTGACGCCGCTGATGCTCGTGCTGCGGACGATGCGCGCGTCGTTGATCGTTCCGGTCGTCGAGGAGCTGTTCTGGCGAGGCTGGCTCCCGCGCTGGCTCCAGGACACCCGCTTCGAGCGCATTCCGCTAGGCCGATACACAACCTTCGCGTTCTGGGCGACGGCGGTGTTGTTCGCGCTGGAGCATGGGCCGTTCTGGGAGGTGGGACTCCTCTGCGGCGTGATCTACAACTGGTGGATGCGCCGCACCCGCTCCCTCGGCGACCTGATGCTCGTGCACGCGACGACGAACCTGGCGCTGTCGCTCTACGTGATCGCCTCGGGACGCTGGACGTTCTGGATGTAAAGGCGAGCGGAACGCGAAAGGGCCGGCGATTCGCCGGCCCTTCTGCTCTCTACCGCTGCTTCATCCGCCGTCGCATGAGCGCCACTCCGGCCAATCCGGTCGCGAGGAGCGTCATGGTCATCGGCTCTGGGACCGTGGTGACGGGCGGAACCACCGGGGGCGTCACAGCCGGCGGCGTTACGGGCGGAACCGTCGGCACGACGGGGGGCGTCACCGGTGGCACGACTGGCGGTACGACTGGCGGTACGACTGGCGGCGTCACGGGGGGCACAACCGGCGGCGTCACGGGGGGCACGACCGGCGGTGTGGTCGGCGGCGTGGTCGGCGGCGTGGTCGGCGGCGTGGTTGGCGGCGTG
>JBBQDE010000447.1:0-2347 GCA_038319425.1 Gemmatimonadales bacterium | reverse complement strand
GTCTCACGCCGCGACCGTCTCACCGACCTCGCCGCGCTCGTGCTCCTCCTTGCAGGAATCGCGCTCTACGTCGACGCCAGCGCTCGCATGCGCGCCATCTCCGCGTACAGCTACAAGCATCCAGGGCCGCGCGGCGAATCTGCGCTCGCCGCCGCCGACCGGGCCCGCTACGAATCGTACGGCGGGCTGGGGCTCGCCGTCCTCGGCTGCGCGGTGGGCGTGGCCAGCGCGCTGAATCACTCGAAGCAGCGGCAGCTGGCCGTCAGCTGATCGCCATCGTGCCGTCGGACACCAGCACCGTGGCTCCGCCGACACGCACGGCCGTCACGTTGCCGCGCACGACGTCGGCCTCCACGTCGAGCATGCTCGGGCGCCCCATCTCGAAGCCCTGCTCCACGGTCCAGTGCAGGGTGCCCTGGCGCCGCGGGTCGCGCGCGGCCAGGTAGCCTCCGAGCGCGGCGCAGGCGCTGCCCGTGGCGGGATCCTCGGGCACGCTCAGCCCCGGCGCGAACATCCGCGCGCGATAGTCCGTGCCTGGGCGTTCGCCCCCCGGTGCGAAGACCATGATCTCGGACACCGGGGCATCGCGCAGCGTCGCTTCCCACGCGTCCATCCGAATGCGTGCCCGCGCCACCGCGCTCCGATCATGCAGGGGCACGAACAGGAATGGCAGGCCGCACGAGAGCGACTGCGGCGACCATTCGCCGCCCAGCAGGTCGTCCACCTCCAGCCCCAGCACGCGCGCCAGGTCGTCGCGCGAGGGCGGTGGCGGACCTACCTCCGGCAGCTTGGCCGCCGACAGCTGTGCAAAGACGGGACGCCCCGCTTCCGCGCGAATCTCCACCGGCACCGGCCCAACCCCCTCCTCGAGCACGATGCGCGTCACGTCGCCACTGAGCGCGATCTCGCCCGTCTCGGCGAGCGCGTGCGCCGTGCCCACGGTCGGGTGGCCGGCGAACGGCACCTCGCCGCCCGGCGTGAAGATCCGGACGCGTCGCGCGTGCGCCGGGTCCACCGGGGGAAAGACGAATGTGGTCTCCGAGTAGTTGAACTCGCGGGTCACGTCCAGCAGCCGGTGCTCGGGGATCCCCCGCGCGTCGGGAAAGACGGCGAGCTGGTTGCCACCGAACGGGACGGAGGTGAACACGTCGCAGGTGACGAATCGGTATCGCGCCATGCGCGAAAGCTAGCGAGGTCTGGCGCGTAAACGCCCAACGTCCGGCTGGCCGCATCGACGGCACCGTCAGGGACAGCGTGCACGACAAGCCGCTGGTCGGCGCAGCGCTGCTGCTCACGTCCGTCACGGTGCCAAGCACGCAGCTCGTCATCGCCCTCAGCGACGACCGCGGCCGCTTCCGCTTCGACACGCTCGCGCCTGGCCGGTATGCCATCGAGCTCTCGCATCCGATCCTGGATTCGCTCGAGCTCACGCTGCCGCTGCGTGAGCTGACGGTGGGTGAGGGCGAGCACGCCAGCGTCGAGATGGGTATCCCCTCCGGCGCCACGTTTCGCGCGGCGGCGTGTCCGGGCCTCGAGATGACGAAGGAACAGGGGGCCGTGGTGGGGGCGGGCACCCAGGTGCTCGAGGTGCGGCAGGTCGGCTACCTGCTGATGCAGAACGCGGTGGAGCTGCGGAGCGGCCGGAGCGTCGAGGCGAGCGTCACGATGGCTCGCATCGTCTCACTGGATTCCATTCGCGTCGTCGCGCGCCGCTCGCTGTACAAGGAATTCGAGGGCCGCCGGCGAATCAGCCGCGGCTTCGGGCGCTTCCTGGACGAGCAGGAGATCGAGAGGCGCAACGTGTTCCAGGTCAGCGACCTGCTCCGCACTCTCCCGGGCTTTCGCGTGAGCGGCTCAGGCCTCGACGCCAAGATCATCAGCCGCCGCGGCCGGATCTCGTTGTCCGGACGCGAATGCGAAACCAACGTCGTCATCGATGGCATCCAGCATCAGGACATCAACCTGGTGAGTCCGGGCGACATCGGTGCACTGGAGGCGTACCCGGGACAGTCGGGCGCGCCCATCCAGTACGACTCCGTGTGCGGCGTCATCGTGATCACCACGAAGCGGTGACGAGCGCCCCGGCCTACTTCTCCGCCATGAACGGATAGCGATAGTCCGTCGGAGGCGAGAAGGTCTCCTTGATGCTGCGCGCGTTCACCCAGCGCACGAGGTTGAGCTTGGAGCCCGCCTTGTCGTTCGTGCCGGAGCCGCGCGCGCCGCCGAACGGCTGCTGCCCCACCACGGCGCCCGTCGGCTTGTCGTTCACGTAGAAATTGCCGGCGGCGTTGCGAAGCGCCATCTGCGCTTCGCGCACCGCCCGGCGGTCGTTCGCGAACACCGCGCC
>JBBQDE010000446.1:0-2376 GCA_038319425.1 Gemmatimonadales bacterium | reverse complement strand
AGTCCACCGGGTCGTGCGCCATCGCATAGCCGACGGTGTTCTTCTCCAGCGCCGTCCGCCGCAACTCGACGAGCGAGCCGTCGGCCAACGCCACACGCAGCGCGCGCACGTGCGGCCGGGTAGCCCCATAGCGCAGGCTCCGCGCGCCCGACGCGTTGCACGCCACCGCGCCGCCCACCGTGCACTCCTCTTCACTCGTCGGGTCCGGCGCGAGCAGCAGGTCGTGCGCGGCGCAGGCGCGCTTGAGCTCCCCCACCAGTACGCCGGGCTCCACGCGCGCCGTGCGCGCCGCCGGGTCGATGTCGATGATGCGCTGCATCGCCCGCAGCGACATCACGATGCCGCGATCGCTGATCGACGCGCCCGTGGTGCTCGTCTGCCCGCCGGCCGCCGTCACCGGCATCCGCTCCGACGATGCCTCGGCCAGCAGCGCGGCCACCTCGTCGGCGCTCGCCGGCCGCGCGACACCCTCAGGCACCATGACCAGCCCCGACGCATCGGCGGCGTAGGCGCGACGGATCTCCTCGTCCCGCGTGACGGCGGGCGCCGCGGCTTGCGTCATCACGCGGAGCGGAAGTGCACAACCGTCGCCGAGCTCACGTCGGGCAGCTTGAGCAGCGCTTCGCGCACGCCGCCCGCCACCGTGCCGTCCACGCTGATGGCCGCGAGCGCCTCGCCTCCCTGCGCGAGCCGCGCCTGGTGGTACTCGGCGATGTTCACGCCGTTGTCGCCCAGCAGCGTTCCCACGCGGCCGATCACGCCGGGGACGTCGTTGTTGGTGAGGATGATCAGCGTGTCGCGGGGCGCGACGTCGATGTGGAACCCGCCGATGCGCGTCAGCCGTCCCGTCGATCCCTCCGGCGCCGCACCGCCGACCGCCAGCTCCTGCATCCCCCCGCTCAGGCTGATCTGCAGCCCCGCCGTTCCGAGCGCCGACGACTCGGAGCACGACAGCTCGATGCCGCGCGCCTCGGCCAGCGCCCGCGCGTTGATCAGGTTGAGCCGCTCCACGTCGGTCGTCCCCTCGAGCACGCCCGCGGCGGCCGACGCGAGCAGCGCATTCGAGGCGCCGGCGAGGTCGGGCCCGACGCGCAGCGCCAACCGCTGGACGGCGCGCACCCCGCGGTCGGCGAGAATGGCGCGGGCCACCGCGGCTGCGCGGCGCGCCACGTGCAGCGCCGGCTGAAGGTCGCGCCAGTCGCCAGTGCCGGTGCCCGCCACGTTGATCGAGCGCGAGAGCTCGCCGTGCAGCAGCGCGTCGCGCACCGCGGCGCACGCGTCCACCGCGACATTGCGTTGCGCCTCGGCGCTCGACGCGCCGATGTGCGGGGTAAGGAAGGTGTGGGGCGAACGGCGCAGTGGGTGGTCGGCCGCGATCGGCTCCTTCGTGAACGCATCCACCACCGCACCGCGCAGCTGCCCGTTCTCCAGCGCCGCCACGAGCGCCGATTCCTCGACGATCCCGCCGCGCGCCATGTTCACCACGACGGCGCCGCTCTTCAGCCGCGCGAGCTCCCGTTTGCCGATGATCCCCTCGGTCTCCTCGGTGAGCGGCGTGTGCACGGTGAGCACGTCCGCGGTGTCGAGCCCCTCCTCGAGCGTGGCGAGGCGACGCACCTTGAGTGCACGGAAGCGCTCGTCGCTCACATAGGGATCGAAGGCAGAGACCTCCATGCCGAAGGCGAGCGCGCGGGTTGCCACTTCGCCGCCGATGCGGCCGAGCCCGACGATGAGCAGCGACTTTCCCTTGAGCTCCGTGCCGAGGAGCTGCGACCGGTCCCACTTTCCCTCGCGCATGGACACGCTGGCGTGCGGCAGGTGCCGCAGCAGGCCGATCAGCGCCCCGAAGAACAGCTCCGCGACGGCGATCGTGTTGCCCGCCGGCGCGTTGATCACCGCCACGCCGAGGGCCGTGGCGGCGTCGATGGCGATGTTGTCCACCCCGACGCCGGCGCGGCCGACCACGCGCAGCTTCGTCGCGCGCTTCAGCAGCTCAGCGGTGACGCGCGTCGCGCTGCGGCCGACGAAGGCATCGTAGTCGCCGATGCGCTCGAGGAGCTCGGCCGGTGGCAGGGTCGGGACCTCGTCCACGATGAACGATGGCTCCGCCCGGAGCAGCGCGACGCCGTCGGGATCGATGTCGTCGGTGACGAGAATGCGGTAGGACACGGGTGCGAAGGCGGGAAGGGGATGCGGAAAGTGGCAAGCTGGCGGTGCGTCACGGCGGGGGCAACTTCGTGCTGCAAGGCCGACTGCATCGTCTTGAGGGCATGGCTACTGTCTCACGCCGCGACCGTCTCACCGACCTCGCCGCGCTCGTGCTCCTCCTTGCAGGAATCGCGCTCTACGTCGACGCCAGCGCTCGCATGCGCGCCA
>JBBQDE010000445.1:0-2404 GCA_038319425.1 Gemmatimonadales bacterium | reverse complement strand
CGTGTGAGCGACCGGCTGCAGACCTCCGTGGCCACGCTGCTGATCGTGCCGCAGCCGCTGTCGATCGATCGCCCCTCGGGCGAGGCCGCAGGGGACACCGTGACGCTCCCGGCGCTTCGTGCGCTCCCGGTGACGGTGACGGGCGTGCGTGGCGGCACGAGCACACCCGTGAACGGGATTCTCGTGCGCTACCGCATCGACAGTCTGGCTCCGACCACGCTACCGCAGGGCAGCGCGATCCTCGCCACGTCGTCCGGCGTCTCGCAGCGCCCGGACTCCACGATTGCGGTGGACACCACGAAAACCGCGGGGAACGCCACGCGCTCCGTGCTGGTCCTGGCGGGCAGCGGCGTGCAGAAGGTGTACGTGAGCGTGACGGCTCGGCGACTGAACGGCCCCCCGTTACAGGGGAGTCCGGTGCGCATCGTGGTGGTGTTGAAGTAGCTTTGCGGTTGCAGTGGTGGCGGTCCCCCCTGCCTCCACCGTATACTCGCGACGAGCCGGCGGCGCGCGATTGCCGCCGCATCACCCAGTGGGAGGTCTCCATGATCTCGTCCGGTGGTCCGCGCAACACGCCGCCCGGTACCCTCACCCAACTGTTCTTCGACGCGGTCGACAAGCACGACAAGCCGAACGCATTGCAGCACAAGGTGAACGGCGCCTACAAGCCGATCTCGAGCCGGGCGCTGGCCGAGCGGGTGCGCCGCGCCGGCCTTGGCCTCACGGAGCTTGGCGTCGCGCCCGGTGATCGCGTCGGCATCATGTCGGAGAATCGGCCCGAGTGGGCGATTGCCGACTATGCCTGCCTCACGACGTCGCTGACCGATGTGCCGCTGTACCCGAACCTGCCGCCCGAGCAGGCGGCGTACATCCTTCGCGATGCGGGCGCGGTGGCCATCTTCGTGAGCGACGCCGGGCAGGCGTCGAAGGTCGCGCAGTGCCGCGGATCGCTTCCGGCGCTGAAGCACGTCATCACGTTCGCTGCGGACCGGCACACGGGAGCGGATCTCACGCTCGCCGAGCTGGAGGCCCGCGGCGCCACGGTGGACACCGACGCCAGGCGCGCGGCGTATCGCGCGCGCGCGCGCGCAGTGAAGCCCGACGACGTGGCGACCTTGATCTACACGTCCGGAACGACGGGAGAGCCCAAGGGGGTCATGCTCACGCACGACAACCTGTTCTCGAACGTTATGGCGTCGGCCACGGCGATCCCGTTCGAGGCCACGGGTGACATCGGGCTGAGCTTTCTTCCCCTCTCGCACATCTTCGAGCGGATGGCGGGCCATTACCTGATGTTCCACGTCGGCTGCTCGATCGCCTACGCGGAGTCGATGGACACGGTGCCGATCGACATGCAGACGGTGCGGCCGACGCTGGTGCTCTCGGTGCCGCGCCTCTACGAGAAGATGTACGCGCGGGTGCTGGAGAACGCGCTCGCCGGCGGCGCGATCAAGAAGCGCATCTTCTATTGGGCGCGCAGCGTGGCGGACCGGTGGGCCGACGTGACGCTCGCCGGCGGGGAGCCGAAAGGGCTGCTCGCGCTCCAGTACCGCGTGGCGCAGAAGCTCGTGTTCTCCAAGCTGCAGGCGCGCACCGGCGGGAGGCTGCGCTACTTCGTGTCGGGTGGAGCGCCGCTCGCGCCGGAGATCAACAAGTTCTTCTATGCCGCGGGCCTCGTGATCCTGGAAGGATATGGCCTCACCGAGACGTCGCCCGTGATCGCCGTCAACACGCCAGGCAATTTCCGCATCGGGACGGTGGGACTTCCGATCAAGGGCGTGGAGGTGATGATCGCGTCCGACGGCGAGATCCTCACGCGCGGACCCCACGTCATGCAGGGCTACTACAACAAGCCCGACGCGACGCGCGAGGTGATCGACGGCGACGGCTGGTTCCATACCGGCGACATCGGCGAGGTGCGAGAGGGCTTTCTCGCGATCACCGACCGGAAGAAGGACATCATCGTCACGGCGGGGGGAAAGAACATCGCGCCGCAACCGATCGAGAACCTGATCAAGACGAACAAGTACGTGTCGCAGGCGGTGGTGATCGGCGACAAGCGGAAGTTCCCCGCGGTGCTCGTGGTCCCGAACTGGGACAACGTGGAGAAGTACGCGAAGAACAAGAACATCATCTGGACCGACCGGCGGCAGCTGCTGGAGATGCCGACGATCCGCGCCAAGATGGACAAGGAAGTGTTCGGCCAGCTCCAGGGCCTCGCGAAGTACGAGCGGCCCAAGAAGGTCGCGCTGCTGGAGCACGACTTCTCGATCGAGCGCGGCGAGCTGACGCCGACGCTGAAGGTGAAGCGGCGCGTGATCGACAAGACGTACAAGTCCGTGATCGACGCGCTCTACGTGGAGGAGCACGAGCCGGTGGAAGTCTAGCGTCCTCGCCGGACGTG
>JBBQDE010000444.1:0-2412 GCA_038319425.1 Gemmatimonadales bacterium | reverse complement strand
GTGAAAGTGAATCGCGGTGGACTGATCGAGCTCGTTCCGCAGCACGAGGCGCACACGGTCGCCCTCACGGACGCGGATCTGCGGCCCTGGCACCTGGCCATTGTACGCCATCGCGGTCACCATCTGGCCCGGCGCGACCTCCCACTTGCTCTCGCGCGCCGTGAGCTCGAAGATCTTCACGCCGTTGACGATCGTGGGCGCGAGGAGCTGGTTGCCCTTGCCGGCGGTCTTCGCAGGAAATGCCTTGATTCCTTTCTCGTGCATCGCATCCATCGCATCAGCCGCGGCGCGACGATCGAGGATGGGTGCGCCTGCCTGGGTGACGCCGCCCACGTCGTGACCGGCGGTGGGGGCGACGGGCGGCGACTTCTGGTCCAGGGGCTCCACCTTGCCGCAGGCGACCAGCGCGCCGGCACCAACGGCGAGCGATGCGCTGCGGAGGAAAGTGCGCCGCGACGTGGCGGTCGGCGCGAAGGGGCTCGGCATCTCGGGCTGCTTCGTATCGTTCGGCATGATCTCTCGCTGTCCGGGTAGAGTGATAGGAGCAATGTGTCGCTCGACGGACCGGCGATCTGTCAGGCGGACGACGGTACTTCGACTCCCAGGTCCTGACACGCGTGTCGGGAGATTCCCGGCGGGGGAGCGCGGACCGTGGTCGGAGTACGGGGAGAGGGGTAGCTTTCTCTTCATATGAAGGATGCCGCAGAGGCTGCCACCCGGGCAGCGATGAACCAGACGCTTCCCCCGGAGCTGTTCTCCGGGCTGCTCGCGATCGCGGCCGACGCGGTGATCGCGGTGGACAACGAGCAGCGGATCATCTTCTTCAATGAAGGCGCGGAGCGGATCTTCGGGTGGACGGCGGCCGAGGTCGGCGAGGAATATCTTGAGGTGCTCTTGCCGGCCCGGCATCGGGCCGCGCATCGCGGACTGGTGCACGGCTTCGGCGAGGCGCACGGGCGCGCCCGCGTGATGGGCGAACGGCAACAGATCAGCGGCCTGCGCAAGTCGGGCGAGGAGTTCCCCGCCGAAGCGGCGATCCAGCGCATCGAGATTGACGGCCGCAACATCTACGCGGCGGTACTTCGAGACATCAGCGCGCGCCAACGCGCGGAGAATCTCCTGCACCAGGCGATCCAGGCGCGCGACGACATGATGGGCATCGTCTCGCACGACCTGCGCAATCCGGCGAGCGCGGTGAAGATGCTCGCCCGCAGCATCCTGGAGGGGGCGGAACGCGCGCAACTGTCCGACGACGTGATCGAGCGAGTCGTGGTGATGCAACAGGCCGCAGAGCAGATGGATGCGCTGATCGAAGACCTGCTGGACATGACGCGGATCGAGGCAGGGCGACTCGTCGTGTCCCCGAAGGCGGTGGAGGTGGGTCCGCTGATCTCTCGCAGCGTCGAGGCACTGCGCCCGCTTGCCGACGCGGGCGGCGTGACGCTTCACGCCGAGCTGCCGGCCACGCTGCCGATCGTGCAGGTGGATCCGGATCGCGTGCTCCAGATCGTCTCGAACGTCCTCGGCAACGCGATCAAGTTCACGCCGGCGGAGGGGAGTGTCACGCTCGCGGCGCGGGTGCATGACAGCGCCCTCGAGTTCAGCGTCACCGACAGCGGCGAGGGCATCGCGGCGGCGCTGCTGCCGCACGTGTTCGACCGCTTCTTCCAGGCGGCACACGGAGGGCGGGCGGCGAGGCACGGCGCCGGGCTCGGATTGCCGATCGCGCGTGGGATCGTCGAGGCGCATGGCGGACGGATCTGGATCGAGAGCGCGCCCGGCGAGGGTACGACGGTACGCTTCACGCTGCCCATCGAGGCGCCAGAGCCGGCTACGCACGGCTGAGCATCGCGGGGAGTTCTCCCCCGATATTGCGCACAACTCCCGACGACGCGGCGACCCGGCGACGACGATTCTCCGTCCATGCGCCCATGTCATCGATCCGTCGTCCTCGCCGCCACGCTCGCGCTGCTGCCCGCCGCCGGGATCGCGCGCGCGCAATCCGCGTCGCACCTCCCGTTCGCGCCGGGCGAGCGGCTCACCTTCAAGGGTCGCGTCCACACCAACGTCTCGGGCGGTGGAACGCTGTGGATCGAGGGGCCGGTGGAGCTGCGCGGCACCACCACGTGGCTCTTGCACTCCGACATGGAAGGACGGGTGGGCCCCTTCCGCGCGACCGACAGAAACGCGTCATGGCTCGATCCGATCCGGATGACGGCGCTGCGCTACACGTCGCGCGAACGTCACATCCTGTCCAAGCACGAAGAGGCAGTCGACATCTTCGCCGGTGAGAATCGCTGGAGCGCCGAAAGCGGCGCGGAGGGCGGCATGGCGATGAGCGCCCCGCTGGACGAGCTGTCGTTCCTGTATTTCGTACGCACGCTGCCGCTGCTCGCCGACAACACGGTAACC
>JBBQDE010000443.1:0-2433 GCA_038319425.1 Gemmatimonadales bacterium | reverse complement strand
CCATGCCCTCGGCGTCGACGACATACCAGTCCTGCTGGATGTCGGTCGGCGTTGCGCTGAACGTTTTGAACATGACCTGAGTACTCGAAATGAGACCATCGCCTCACCGGTGCGTCATGCAACCCGGGTCTCGGCCGCCAGTGAAGGCGTTTTGGGGCAGACTCGCAAGTTAGACACACGAGGGCCGTGGGTCAACTCTAACGGGGCGCTACGCTTATGGGGCGGGCCAGCGGCCTTCGGCCGTGGCCCTCGTGGAGCGCAGCGAGCGAGCCGCGCCCGACTAGCAGCGCTGGTCGCTTCCTCCGATCTTTCGGTCGTGCCCCAGCTGAGCGAGTCACCCCGACGAATCCTCCTTGCCGACGCGGACGCGTTCTTCGTCGCGGTCGCGCGGATGGTCGATCCCGACGGCGCCGGGCGAGCGTCCCTGCTCATCGTGGGCGGCGCGGCCGGCAGCCGTGGCGTCGTCTGCTCCGCGTCCTACGAGACGCGGAAGTTCGGGGTCCGCTCGGCGATGCCCATCTCGCGGGCGCTCCGCCTCTGTCCGGATGCCATGTGCGTTCCCGTCCCGCGCGGCGCCTGCTCGCGAAAGCACCGGGAGATCCGCGCGGTGCTGGAGCGCTTCGCGCCGGTCGTCCAGGCCGCCAGCATCGACGAATGGTATCTGGATCTCGCCGGCACCGAAGGGCTCTATGCCGGCGCCACGCTCGACGAGCTCGCGCACCGGATTCGCGATGCGGTGCGCCTGGAGACGGCGTTGACCGTCTCCATCGGCGGCGGCACCTCCAAGCTCGTGGCGAAGCTGGCGGTGGAGCGCGCGAAGCCGAAGACGGGAGCGACCGGCGTCCACGTCGTGGCACCGGGCGACGAGCTGGCGTTCATGCGCCAGCTCCTGCTCGCCGACATCCCGGGCATCGGGCCCAAGACCACAGCGCGGCTGGCCGAGCGTGGCCTCCGCACGGTCGAGGACGTGCTGGCGCTCGACTCGGCGGCGCTGGCGCGTCTCGTCGGCGAGCGGGACGCGGAATGGCTGGCGGAACGCGTTCGCGGTGTGGACGCCGCCGAAGTCGAGGAACGCGACGTGGCCAAGAGCATCAGTCGCGACGAAACCTTCGACACCGACATCAATGACGACCTGCTGCTCGAGGGAGAGCTCACGGAGCTGGTCGGCCGCGCCACCGCCGACCTGCGGAGCGAAGGGCTCACGACGCGCACGATCACAGTGCGGGTCCGGGACACGGACTTCACCACCCGCCAGGCCAGCCGCACCGTTGACGACTCGCTCACGTCGGATCGCGCGATCTTTCCCATCGCGCGCCTGCTGCTGCACAAGCTGCGGAAGGCGCGCCGCATGCCGGCGCGCCTTCTGGGCGTGAGCCTGTCCGGCTTCACCGCCCCCGCCCCTCGGCAGCTCGCCCTGTTCGAGGCGCTGACGCCGCCGCTCGAGACGCCAAAGGACGTCGAGGTGTCTCGTGCGATGGACGCCGTCCGCGCCCGCTTCGGGCGCGATGCGATCGCACCCGGACGCAAGCGCTAGGAGGCGCGCGCGGCGCGGCGAAGAGCGTCGAGCGCCGCGTGCGCGTGCACGGCGTGGGGCGCCGTGTTGCAGAGCGCGACGCGCTTCTCCACCATCTCCACCCCGCCCACCAGTCAGTCGAGCGCGTTCTTGAGCGAGCCCGGCACCCCGTGCGCGTACTCCGGGCTCGCGATGAGGAGCGCACCGGCGGCCGCGAGCTGCTCACGGAGAGCGCGAACGGCGGCCGGCAGGCGCGCGTCACCCAGCTCGCGATCGAGGTCGGGGTTGAAATGCGGCAGCGACGACAGCCCGACGTACGCATCGACCAGAATGCCCGTGGGCGCGAGCGGCGCCGCCGCACGCACGATGGTGCCGTTGGAGGACGCGGCGCGAAGGCTTCCGGAGATCGCCGTGATTCGGAATGTCGTATCGCCGACCGTCCTCACGATGGGTCTCGCTACGGTCCGATCGGTTCCGCCACGAACGCGAGCCAGCGCCCGTCCGGACTGACGGCCAGACGGCTGATGTTGCGCACGCCGGGGATCGTCGCGATCGGCAGCCACGCGCCATCGTCGCCGGTCCGCGCGTTCCAGCGCACGATCTTGCCCTGCGTCGCCGACAGCAGCGCGCCGTCCGGTGTCCAGGTGTGGAACTCGTCGTCGCCCGTGGCGCGAACGAGCGTTGCGATCGGGCCGCCCTCGAGGGGCTGCCCCGAGATCCACAGCACCTTCGCGCTGTCGCGACGCGTGAAGCTGTACCACCCCTGCCCCGGGATCCGTTGCAGCGCCCGACCGATGTCGCGCGCGCGCACCTCGTCGTTGCCACCGTCCCGATCGATCACGTGCAACGTCGACGGGGTCCCCAGCACGTACGCCACCAGCCGGTTGGGTCCGAGCCACACGTGGTAGCCCACCGGCTGC
>JBBQDE010000442.1:0-2437 GCA_038319425.1 Gemmatimonadales bacterium | reverse complement strand
GTCCGCCGCGGATTCGTCGACGTGCGGCGTTCCAATGGCGACACGTCTCAGCGCCATGGCCGTCGTTGACGACGCGTTACCCCTCACGTTCGACCCGTGCGTTCGCGACTACGCCGCGACGGTGGATCTCCCGGTGAGCGCGCTTACGTTCGTGCCGACGGCAGCGACGACGGGCGCGACGATTCGCGTGAACGGAGTGCTCGTGGCGTCGGGAACGGAAGCGACGCCGGTGGATCTGAACGTCGGGAAGAACTCGGTGAGTGTCGTGGTGACGGCAGAGGGTGGAGCGACGACGACGTACACGATCGTCGTGAATCGGACGACAGCGGTGGGATTGGAGACGCGACTGCCGGGGGGGAGCGCTGTGGCCCTATCCGGCAGTACGCTGGTGATCGGGAATGTCTCGACCGGCGAGTCGGACGGTGGCGCGCGCGAAGAAGTGAGCGTGTTCGTTCGCGACAGGGGCCAATGGAAAGAACAGGCACGGATCCGAGCTGGGAACGGCGACCGGACCGACGGTTTTGGGGGGTGTGGACCACGTACGGATCACGCCGCCTCGACGACAGCCGTGTAGCGGCGTGACATGCGGGACCAGAAGGCGGGTAGACGATCGCTCTGGTGAATTGCTCGCAGCGTGAGTGCCCCGCGGAGGCCGCTCTCGCTCCAGCGCTGACCGCTGTTCTTCGCGCGCCGCCCGACGACGGTCTTCGCGGCGCTCTCCGTCACGCCGCTGCCGATGGGGAGGCCGCTCGTAGCGAGGGTCACGTACCGCATCCGGTCCTTGTTGTTGCTCAGGTAGACGAGGTGCTCCCAGAGCTGCGCCCGCTTCGTCGCTGGCAGTTCCCGGTACTGCCTCTCGAGGTAGTGTTCGATGCTGTCGATCGCCGAATCTTGGAGGTCGAGGCGCTCGTTCCATTCCCGCAGTCTCGCCGATCTCTCGGCGGCCTCCGGCTCGACGAGTTCGAGCGCGGCGGCAAGTCGTTCGAGCAAGTGGTAGCGGTCAATGCCCTCCTCCCACGTCTCGAGCAGGCCGTCACGCTGAAGCCCTGCGAGCGCACCGCGAGTGAGGTTCCACATCTCCGGCGCTCCGTCCTGGACGATGCCGACCCTCAGTGCGGGGTCGCGTTCGAGCGCAGCGCGCACGTCGGCCGCCATCCTGTCGGTCATGCTCGCGGGGTCATCATTGGCGGGTGTGGCGTAGCGCCGCGTCACCAGCGCGGCGCCGTGCTCGTCCACGATGGAAACCGTCGCGACATACGCCATCCGAAAGTTCACATCGATGGGTTTAGGGGCTCGTCGAACACGCGGTTTGCGGCGCTTTTTTCGCGGCTTCGGCGGTGCATCGACAGGACGCACCTCGGCCATCGGCACCGAGGTGCGGTCGAAACCAATGCAGACCCCTCGCGCTTCGGCGGGCAGCGTCTCCGCCTTCCGCACGATTGCTTCGACCAGGGGCGCAGCGGTGTTCACCGCCGCCGCGAGTCGTTTTGCCATGCGCTCCAGCGTTGCTCTCGGCGGCGGCGTGCGATGCGCAGCCTCCAGCGTCTCGCCGTGCAACCGCATGTCGTGTTGCGCATAGCCGTGCGCCACGTTGTAGGCCAGCGCGGGCGTCGCGCCCTCGGCGAGCCCTGCGACCAGTTCGAGCGGCACGACCGTTGGTCCGTTGCGAACGTCCACCCGCCGATACGTGAACCGGTCCACACGGAGCACGCCGCTCAGGCTGTAGTACTGTACGGTGCCGGACTCGTGCTGCTTGTGCTCGACGCTGCCGACGAGCACGCGGTCGCCGAAGCTGTCCGCGATGGTTTGAAGCTCCTCTTCGAGCAGGCCGCGCCCCGCCTCCTCGAAGATCGCGAGCACCATCGCCTCGCGCTCGGCAAAGCCCGCCTCGGGCAACGCTCGGCGGGTCACGTTTCTCAGCTCCTCGAGTACGCTCTTTATTTCGGACTTGGCGAACAGCTCGATCCGGTTCACGGTGCGCATGGGGATTCCTTCCGTCGTTGGTGTCTCGCAACCCTTCGACGTTGGGGACCCCCCTATCCGGCTCACGCTGTCAGCAAATCGGCCCGCGGATCAGGTTGCCGCCGCTGCTCCGCGCGCGATCCCCACCCAGGCCGCCAGGGTCCGCCGCCGCGAGCAACGGGCCCACGCGAGGCCACTTAGACAGGTCTTCGATGGCGCCGGCCAGCCGCACGGAGTCGATGGGCTTCGCCAGGTGCATCTGAAAGCCCGCTTTGAACGCTCGACGTCTGTCTTCTTCACCGGCAAACGCCGTGAGGGCGGCGACGGGTGTCTGTCCACCCTCGCTCGGTTCGCGGCTTCGGAGCGAGCGCACGAACGCAAAGCCGTCCTCGACGGGCATGGCAATGTCGCAGAGGATCGCCTGGGGTTTGAATGCCCCGACGGCCGCGAGGCCCTTCGCCGCAGAAGGCGCGGC
>JBBQDE010000441.1:0-2443 GCA_038319425.1 Gemmatimonadales bacterium | reverse complement strand
GGGAGCCTGGATCACCGGAATGTTGAGGGCGTCGAGCTTCTCGCAGTATTCCGCGAGGTCGAAGTCGGGATCCTCGCCATTGGTGCAGATGATGATCTCGCGCGTCCAGGTCGTGAGATTGAGCGCCATGCCCACCGCTTTTCGGCCCTTGCCGATCACGACGACCTTCTTCTCGGCGCAGTCGCGCCCGTCGCAGTCGGGACAGACGTGCGCATTCGCGCCGTAGACGTGCTCGAGCCCTGGAATGTCCGGCCAGACGTCCACGAGTCCGATGGCGAGCAGCAGGCGACGAGCGCGATGCGTGGCGCCACCCTTCAGGACGAGCTCGAAGGTGTCATCATCGAGCGTGCTGACGGTGTCGCACACGGCATCCACGAGCTTCACCCCGTGCGAGCGTGCCTCGTCGCGCCCGATGCCGCGGAGTTCAGCGGGGCGAATGCCGGGATGGCCGAGGAAGCCGTTGACGCCGCGCGTTTCCCAGTTGCGCGGATCGCCGGAGTCGACGAGAAGCACGCGATGCAGGTAGCGCGACAGCCAGATGCTTGCGCTGAGGCCGGCGGGGCCCCCACCGATGATTCCGACGTCGAAGACGTCGGCATCTTCGTTCTTGCTGCCCCTGGTTGATCGCGGCTCATCGCTCATGGATGGCTGCGTGGGCAAGAAGGATTCCGCGGGGAGGCCGCGCGGAGCGCGGCCACCGCCCTAGTCCTTCAGGCTTCCCGGCGGCACGAGATAGAGGAGCCGGAGCGTGGCGCGGTCCGACGCGGACATCGTGAAGGTCGCCGCCTCCCGATACATCACGCTCGTCGGGTCGGTCGAGTGGTTGAGGCCGAGCGCATGGCCCACCTCATGACGGACGATGCCACCCACGGTCGCCGGGGGGAGCGCGCGGCCGGTGCTGTCGTGCAGCGCGATGGAAATGCGGGCCTGCGCGATGAAGAAATCGCTCGACTGCACGCGCTCGGTCACGCCGATCCGCCGGCCGTCCGTGTCGGGAAATCGATCGCGCCAGCGAATCGACATGTCGGCGCTGGTCGAGTCGAAGACGAAGGCGAATCGCAGCGGAAATCCGGCCAGGCTCCACTCGTCGAACACGTCGCGCGCCATCCCGGGATATTGCGGATTCCAGTCCGCAACGTCGGATGTGGGCTCGATGTAGACACGTATCGCGTCGCTCAATCGCTCGGGCCACCGATAGAGCGCGCTATCCTGCTCGGAAAGGATGTCATTGACGTACGTGCCGCTCGCCAGGTTGCCCACGCGCCGGCGCATCTCGGCAGACGATGTCTTCTGTTCGCGTGCGGGACGCAGGGGACTCGTCACGCCGAGCGCTACCTGCTCGGCCGACACTGTCGTGTCGCGCCCTGTTGCCGACCGAATGGGGTTCGAGCGTTGACGCACGCCCCGCAGCCCGTTCGACGCCACGAGCGCCACCAGCATGATGACCAGGAGCGTAAGAACCGCCTCTGGTTTGCGGTGGGTCAACGGACTCCGCCGGGCGGCAGCGTGTACAGCAACCGCACGGTCGCGCGATCGGCGCTGGACAAGTTACGAACGCGTACGCGCGCCGCCATGATGCTCGTCGCGTCTTCCGTGTGGTCGAGGCCAAGCAGGTGCCCGAACTCGTGCAGCGCCAAGGCACGCATCGAATCCTCGTCCAGCGCGGGCCCGGCGCGGTGATGCACCGCCAGCACGATGTCCGCGTCGGTGATCCACCAGTTGTCGTCGCGCTCCCACTTCGTCCGGCCGCTGATCGCTTCCTCGAACTGATCGATGAAGGTGACGTGCACGTCGGCACGCGCGGAATCGTTCGTGAACGCGAAGTGGACGGGCAGGTCCAGGCCGTCCCAGTCGCCGACCGCCGCGCGCACGCTCGTCAGATACCCATCCGTCCAGTCGTCGATCGTCGCCGTCGGCTGGATCCAGATGGTGAGCGGACGACCGCCGCGGTCGGGCCAGCGCGCCAGCGCACTATCACGCTCGGCGAGCATCTCATTGATGTAGGTACCGCTGCCTCGCTCGGCGAGGCGGCGGCGTACGTCCGCCTTCTCGCGCTCGCGCTCGGCGGCGCGGCGGGAGAGCGGGGTCGCCACGACGCCACCGCTCGCCACGCTCGTCCGCACGATCGGGGCGCGCATCGCCCCGGACAGCGGGAGCAGGCCGAGCATGAGCGCGACGAGGAGGCGCGCGAGGAGGCGTGGACGGCGGTGCATCATTGGCTACGTTCGCGGCGGCCCGGTTGAGGGAGCGGCGAGGAAGGAACCGGCTGCGTCGAAGAAGCGCTCGGGCGCTTCCCAGAACGGCATGTGGCCGGCGTCCGGGAGGAGGGCGTGACGCGCGTTCGGCAGCAGCTCGGAGAGCTCGAGAGCGACCGCAGAAGGAAGCGCGTCCCGTTCACCATGAAGGACGAGTGTGGGCACAAAAAGGGCACGCAGCTCGTCAC
>JBBQDE010000440.1:0-2450 GCA_038319425.1 Gemmatimonadales bacterium | reverse complement strand
GGCGCTCGTCGTCGCCGAGGCGCCCGCCTGACCGCACGTCGCGCCGCGAGCTGGGTGGGGGCCGCGCTGCTCGCGTGCTACGCGCTCACGCTGGCACCCGGGGTGACGTTCTGGGATGCGGGCGAGTTCATCGCCGCCGCGCACGGGCTGGGGATCCCCCACCCGCCCGGCACACCGCTGTACGTCGCCCTGGGGCGCGTGTGGATCCTGGTGCTCGCACCCGTGGCGGGGGCGGCGCGCGCGATGAACCTGCTTTCTGCCGCGTGCACGGCGATGGCGGGCGCCATAACGGCGTGGCTCATGGTGCGGGAGACGCTGCCACGTCGTGACGCCGCCTGGGGCGCGGTGGCGGGTGCGCTGTGCGCGGGGCTGATGGCCACGGCGTGGGCGAATGCGACGGAGACAGAGGTGTACGCCGCCTCGCTCCTGCACGTCGCAGTGCTGTTGGCGTGCGCGCTGCGCGCCGCCGACGCGGACGGCGACGCCGGATGGCGATGGGTGCTGTTGACGACGTACGTTCTCGCGCTCGCGCCCTCGCTGCACCTGAGCGCCCTTATCGGGGCGCCCGCGGCCATCGCGCTGGCCGCGCGCCACCGCGACGGTCGCTGGCGCACTTCGCGCGCGGCCTTCCTCGGCGGCGCACTCGCCGTCGCCGCCGGCGTGGGACGCGTGTCCGCGGCGCTGCTAATCGTCGGCGCGGCGCTCATGCTGGCCGCGCTCGTGGTACGCGTGGGAGACGAGAGGGGCATCGATGCAGAGACGCCAATCGCTCCCGCCCGGCTCGCCGGTCTGGTGCTCCCGCTGCTCGCCGCGAGCGCCCTCCTCATCCTGCTCGTCCGCGCGTCGCAGGATCCGGCGCTCAACCAGGGAAATCCGTCGACCGTCCGCGCGCTCATCGATGTCGTGGTGCGGCGGCAATACGATGTCGCGCCAATGTTGCCGCGGCAGGCGCCCGTGTGGCTTCAGTTCGCGAACGTCGCCCAGTATGTGGATTGGCAGATCGCGCTCGGATGGGGGCGCGGCATCTTCACCACGCCGGCCCGGGTTGCCGCGACGATGGGGCTCCTGTTGCTTGGCGCGAAGGGAGTACGTGCGTTGCGGCGCGACTCCGTGCGGCTCGCGGACGCGCTGCTCATTCTTCTGGCGTGCGGCACGCTCGGCGTAGCGGCGTATCTCAACCTCAAGGCGGGCAGCTCGCTCGGATGGGGCGTGATCCCGGACAGCGCGCCGCACGAGGCACGTGAGCGCGACTACTTCTTCGTGCTGGGCTTCTGGGCGTGGGGCTGCTTCGGCGGTTACGGCGCGCTCAGCGTGGTGCGCGAACGGCGATGGCCGGCGCCGCTGGCGCTCGCGGTGCTGGTCGTGCCACTGTTCGGCAACTGGCACGTGTCCGACCGATCGCGCGCGCCGCGCGCCACCGCCGCGCACACGCTCGCCGTGGCGCTGCTCGAGAGCGCGCCGCCGCGCGCCGTGCTGTTCACCGCGGGCGACAACGACAGCTATCCGCTCTGGTATGCGCAGCAGGTGGAAGGGCGGCGCACCGACGTCACGGTCGTCACGCTCTCGTTGCTGCCCGCGAAGTGGTATCAGGCGGAGATTGCGCGCCGGACCGGGCTGCGATGGCGCGACGAGCCGGTGCCGGGCGCGCGATGGGCGCAGGAGCAGCAGAGCGCGCTGATCTCTACGGCCGCGCGGCAAGCTGGCCGTCCAGTGGCGGCGACGCCGGCGGTGACGGCGGTGGAGCGTGCCTTTCTCGGCGCCGACTGGTGGCTCGAGGGGGTGGTGTATCGCTCTCGCCACGCGGCGGTGGGTGGTGCGCACCGAGCCAATGTGGACACGGCACTCACACTGCCGTGGATCGCGCGCGCGGCATCCCCCCCGCAGAGCGGCGCCGCTCTGGTGGACGACGTCTCCACGAGCATGCTCCTCCTGCTGACCTGCCCACAGCTGGCCGAGCGTCCAGCAGTCCTGGACCTTCAGCGTGACTCGCTTGAAGTGAAGTGCAACCTTCGGTAAATTCGCGTGTTATGCCATTTCAGGACCTGCCGGCGCGGCTGGCTGCGGTACAGGAGGCGATCGAGCGGGCGCGGCAGCGGGGCGGGCATGGTCAGACGGTCACGATCGTCGGGGTGACGAAGACGTATGGCCCCGACGCGCCGTCCGCGGCGTGGGACAGCGGCCTGCGCGACGTGGGCGAGAACCGGGTGCAGGAAGCGGTGACGAAGATGGCGCAGGTGCCGGAGCCGCTTCGCTGGCATCTGATCGGGCATTTGCAGCGCAATAAGATCCGGCAGCTCGACGGCTTTCACCTGGTCCACACGCTGGACAGCGCACGGCTGGCCGACGCGCTGTCCGCGTACGGCACCGCACGCGGCCGGCCGCTGGAGGTGCTGGTGCAGGTGAACGTGTCGGGCGAGGGAACCAAGGGGGGCTACGACCCTCGAAGCTTC
>JBBQDE010000439.1:0-2457 GCA_038319425.1 Gemmatimonadales bacterium | reverse complement strand
CAGATCGAAGCCCGCCACGTTCTTGACCACGCGGCCGCCGGCGCGGACGACGTCGCCGATGCCGGTGACCAGCTCGCAGCCGAGCACCTGATCGCGAGGCGTGCCGAACGCCGAGGCGAGCGGGCCGGCTGACGCGGTGGCGATAGTCGCACCGAGTGTGCCGGCGGGTGAGCCGAACGGATCGAGCGGCAGCCACTGCCCTTCGCTGCGACACACCTGCGCGAGATGGGCGAGCGTGGTGCCGGCGCGCGCCGTCAGCGTCAGGTCGCCGGGCTCGTACTCCATCACGCCGTGATCCGTCGTGAGCTCGAGCACGTCGCTCGCGCGACAAGGCCGTCCCGCGTCGAGCCAGTGGCCTCCGCCCCGGATGCGCAGCGGTGTGCGCGCGACGCGCGCACTGCGCACGCGATCCGAGACGCCACGCGTCGCATCGCTCACCGGGTGCGCGCTCATGCGCGGCCGCCTCGGGCCGACGGCGCGGCGTGCCATTCGCGGCAGCTGTGCACCGGTACCACCTTGCCCGGGTTTGCGCGCCTCGTGGGATCGAACACGTCGCGCAGGGCGCACATCGCGCCCAGCGTGGCCGGCGAGAACAGCGCATCCATGTAGGGCAGCTTGTCCAGCCCCACGCCGTGCTCGCCGGTGATGGTCCCGCCGGCGTCGATGCACGCCTGCATGATGGCCGACATCGCGCGATGCACCCGCTCCGATTCCTCCGCGCTCGTCGCGTCGTAACTGATGTTGGGATGGAGGTTGCCGTCCCCGGCGTGGAAGACGTTGCAGACCTTCACCCGATGCAGCTCGCCGATGCGGTGGATCTCGGCGAGCACCGCCGGCAGCTTCGTTCGCGGCACGACCGCGTCCTGGACGACGAGGTGCGACGAGATGCGCCCCATCGCCCCGAACGCCTTCTTACGCCCCTGCCACAGGCGCGCGCGATCGGCGGGATCGGTGGCCGTGCGCACGCCGCGTGCGCCGGCGTCGCGGCAGAAGGCGGCGACACGCGCGGCATCGTCGTCGATGCCCGCGGCCGCGCCATCCAGCTCGATGAGCAGGACGGCCGCGGCGTCGACGGGATAGCCCGCGGCATAGATGGACGCTTCCACCGCCTGGATCGTGGCGGCGTCCATCAACTCCATCGCCGCCGGCACGATGCCCGACGCGATCACCGCGGTCACCGCGCGCGCCGCGGCATCGATCGAGTGGAAGTCGGCGAGCAGGGTACGCACCGCCTGCGGGTTGCGGGCGAGCCGCACCGTGACGTCGAGCGCGATGCCGAAGCAGCCTTCCGAGCCGATGAATGCGCCGAGCAGGTCGTAGCCGTCGCTCTCTCCATCGGGATTGCCGAGCGTGACGATCTCGCCGCTGGGCAGCAGGACGGTGAGGCCGAGAATGTGGTTGAGCGTGACACCGTACTTGAGGCAGTGCGGTCCGCCGGCGTTCTCCGCGACGTTGCCGCCGATGGTGCAGGCGGTCTGGCTGGACGGGTCCGGGGCGTAGTGCAGGCCGAAGGGCGAGGCGGCGCGCGTGAGCGTCGCGTTCACCACGCCCGGCTCCACGACCGCGCGCGCGTCGTCGGCATCGATCGAGACGATGCGGGAGAGGCGGTGCAGGCCGAGAAGCACCACACCCTCCGCCAGCGCGCCGCCCGACAGGCCGGTACCGGCGCCGCGCGGCACGAACGGCACCGCGAGCTCGGCGAGGAGCCGAACCACGGCGATGGTCTCGTCGCGCGTGCCGGGAAAGACAGCCACGGACGGCCGCGCGTGGTAGCCGGGAAGTCCGTCCGACTCGTACGCGCGCAACTCGCCGGCCCGCACGAGCACGCGCGGCGCGCCGACGATGGCGGCGAGCCTGGCCGCGAGCGTGGCGTCCGCGTGCGTCGGGGCGGGAGCGGACATCGCGTCAGCTCTTCGGGGCGGTCGGGCTGTCGGGAGGCGGGCACACCACGGTGAGCGCGTCGCGCCTCAGCTGGTACTCGAGTGGCGCGCTGAGATGCGCGATCTCGCCGTCGACCGCCACCGTCCCCATGCCGCGCATGTCGATGCGCAGATCGTCCACGATGAAGCTCTCGAACTCGGGCGTATGCGACACCGACTTCAACCCGCGCCCCACGGCCGCAAGGCCGAGCGCAAGCCAGCGCGCCTTGGACCGGCCGCGCACCACCATCACGTGAAGGCCGCGACGGCCGCCCGGCACGCGTTGGCCCAGCGAGGGGATCTGCATGGCGCGCTCCCCGACACCGATGAAGACGAGCGGCGTTCGGTAGATCCGCTTCTTGCCGTCCACCACGACTTCCACACCCATGAGCCGCAGGGTGAGGAGGATGTTGAAGGCGGCGATGGCCGAGGCAATCCGGTAGCCGAACTTTCGTTCGAGCGATTCGCGCACGCGGACGAAGCGGACGTAGGCGCCCACGCTGCTCGTGTTCAGGAAGATGCGGCCATTCACCATGCC
>JBBQDE010000438.1:0-2465 GCA_038319425.1 Gemmatimonadales bacterium | reverse complement strand
CCCGAGGTCGATGTACACCTTCTCGTCGAGCGGGCAGTAGAACGGGCCCATCGCCGACTGTCCCACTCCGCAACCGGTCTCGGTCGCATCGCGGAAGAGCACGAGCTTGGCGTCCCGGTACGACGTGCCGTACTTGGGGAGCACTCGCGCCCACGTCCGCTGCGCGTCATCCAGCACCTGCCCAACGAATACGACCTCGGGCTCCTCGCGTGCGGAATCGGCCGCGCTCAGTCCACCACCAGCGGTCGCCACGCCGGGCTGCACCCCGGAATCGCCGATGAAATCGCGGCCGAAGATCAGGCCCAGGACCAGCAGCACGACGGTACCGCCGATTCCCATGCCCGCTCTCCCACCCAGTCCACGCCGATCCTCGACGTTGGAGCTGCGTCCCCCTGTGCCGAAGCGCATCGCAATCCTCGTGTGGTGGTAGGATGGCGTGCAGGGCAAAAAGCCGACCGGGCGAACGCGGCTGCGGTGCGACTGACGAACCGGGCCGTTACATTCGCCCGTTCGCAGGCGTCTGTGGGATGAGTAACGTCCAGTTGGTGGCGTTCGACTGACCCCGACGGCCTCGCATTCCGCCGTTCCCCATGGCCTATACCGACATCACGGACCGGGCGCGCACCGAGCGACTCGGCGCCATCCGCGCCGAGCTGCTGGAACGAATCCGTCCGGTCTGCCAACAGATGCCGCACGATCTCTTCCTCGAGATGGTCGAGAACATGGCGGCCATCCAGCTCAAGTACGAGCTGCGCAACGTGCACGGCGGCCGCTGAACCGACGACGGCTCCTGGAGCCTGACGCGTCACAAGCGGGCACACCCGATCCGATCGGGTGTGCCTTTCTCTTGTCCCTCATCCTGTCATGGCGTCGTTCTATCCTTATGTTGGAGGATCACCGCGCGATCGCCGTTCACACCGACTTCGTCATGACCGAACAGCAGCAGCCCGTCGAGTCCGAGCCCATCCCGAACTGCCCCAAGTGCGAGGGGCCGATGTGGGACAATCGGGTGGGCAAGAAGAATCCGAAGGCACCCGACTTCAAGTGCAAGGACCGCGAATGCGACGGCGCGATCTGGCCGCCGCGCGGGATACAGCCCGCCGCGGGCGCTCCGTCGCCCGAACCCTCGCGCGCCGTTGCGGCGGGCATGCCGCCGTGCCCCATCTGCGGTGGGCCGATGTGGGACGACCGCACTTCCAAGCGGAACCCGAAGGCCCCCGACTTCAAGTGCCGGAACAAGCCGAAGGAGCGGGGCGGACCTGGTTGCGAAGGCGTGATCTGGCCGTCGCGCGATGGCTCGCCGAGTCCCTATCCGGCGTCGGCGCCACGACGGCCGGCAGACTCGTCCAGCTTCGGCTCGCCGGGAAATGGGCCTCCGCCATTCAACGACGCACCGCCGCACGACGACGACGACTTGCCGTTCTGAGGCGGCGACGCGTACGGCCAGTGGGTCAGAGCAGGCTGCGGATCCACCCACCATCCACCGGAATCGAGGCGCCGGTGGTGTAGCTGGCCCGCTCGGAGGCGAGAAACGCCACCATCGCCGCGAACTCCGCTGGCTGCCCGAGCCGACCCATCGGGATCTGCCCCTCCCAGACGGCGAGCTGTGCGGCCGCCGACGTTCCGCGAAGCGTCGCGTTGCGCGCCGCCAGCTCGTCCACCCGCTGGGTGCGGGTGTAACCCGGCATCACGTTGTTCACCGTGATGCCGAAGGACGCGACTTCGTTTGCCAGCGTGCGCGCGAACCCGGTGACCGCGGCCCGCACGCTGTTCGACAGGATGAGACCGTCCACGGGCTGCTTCACCGCGATGGAGGTGATGTTGATGATGCGACCCCACCCGCGCTCCTTCATCCCCGGCAGTACGACGCGCGTGAGCTCCACCACGCTGTCCAGGTTCTGGCGGAGGGCCTCGTGCCACGCGTCGGCCGAGTGGCTCTCGAACGGACCGACCGGCGGCCCGCCACTGTTGGTGACGAGGATGTCGATGCACCCGAATCGGCGCATTCCCGCATCCACGACGCGCGCGACCTCGGCGGGCCGGCTCACGTCGGCGGCGATCGCCTCCACCTCCGCGCCGCTCGCCCGGATGGCGTCGGCCGTCTCGCGCAGCGCGGGCTCGCCGCGCGCGCAGAGGATGAGTCGCGCCCCTTCACGGGCCAGCTCTTCCGCCACCGCGCGCCCGAGCCCTCGGCTCTACGCGGCGACGAGCGCCACCTTGCCGCTGAGGCCGAGATCCATCGCTACTTCCGGTGGAAGTAGCTGTCGGTGCCGTCCAGCCAGTCCTGACGCGGAGGGCTGAACACGTCCACGTCGAGCGTGTCTTCCAGCGCGCGTGCCTCGTGCGGCACGTTGGACGGGATGTGCAGCACCTCGCCCTCGCGCACGATCACCTCCCGGCCGCGATCGGCCCCGATCCGGAAGTGCAGCGCGCCGGAAAGGATGTACGTGATCTGCTCGTTGTGA